>JBFMCT010000013.1 GCA_040754375.1 Actinomycetota bacterium | reverse complement strand
TGATCGACGGGTTCTCGCTCTTGCGGGCGATCTTGTCGATCTCGTCGATGTAGATGATGCCGGTCTCGGCCTTCTTGACGTCGTAGTCGGCGGCCTGGATCAGCTTGAGCAGGATGTTCTCGACGTCTTCGCCGACGTAGCCGGCCTCGGTGAGGGCGGTGGCGTCGGCGATGGCGAAGGGGACGTTGAGCATCCGGGCCAGGGTCTGGGCCAAGAGCGTCTTGCCGCACCCGGTGGGGCCCAACAGCATGATGTTGGACTTGGCCAGCTCCACGTCGGTGTCGGTGAGGGCGCCGACCTGCACCCGCTTGTAGTGGTTGTAGACGGCCACCGACAGGATCTTCTTGGCGTACTCCTGGCCGATGACGTAGTCGTTGAGGAAGTCGTAGATCTCACGCGGCTTGGGCAGCTCGTCGAAGCGCAGCTCGCTGGTCTCCGACAGCTCTTCCTCGATGATCTCGTTGCAGAGATCGATGCACTCGTCGCAGATGTACACCCCGGGCCCGGCGATGAGCTTCTTGACCTGCTTCTGCGACTTGCCGCAGAACGAGCACTTCAGCAGGTCGCCGCCGTCCCCGAACTTGGCCACGAGTCCCCCCTCGTCCTAACTCAGCTCACGCCCGCGGCCTGCGGGACGTCTGCCATCTCTCGGGTCAGGATGACCTCGTCGATGATGCCGTACTCCTTGGCTTCGTCGGCGCTCATGATGAAGTCGCGGTCGGTGTCCTTGTTGACCCGCTCCATCGACTGGCCGGTGTGGTGCGCCAGGATGCGCTCCAGCAGCTGGCGCATGCGGGTGATCTCCTTGGCCTGGATCTCGATGTCGGCGGCCTGGCCGGCCGCGCCCCCGTAGGGCTGGTGGATCAGGATCCGGGCGTGGGGCAGGGCGTGGCGCTTGCCCTTGGTGCCGGCCGCCAGCAGCACGGCCGCAGCCGACGCCGCCTGGCCCATGCAGTAGGTGGCGATCTCGGGCTTGATGAACTGCATGGTGTCGTAGATGGCGAACAGCCCGGTGATCTCGCCCCCGGGCGAGTTGATGTAGAGGCTGATGTCCTTGTCGGCGTCCTCGGACTCGAGGTGCAGGAACTGCGCCATCACCAAGTTGGCGACGGCGTCGTCGATGGGCGTGCCCAAGAAGATGATCCGCTCCTTGAGGAGCCGGGAGTAGATGTCGAACGCCCTCTCGCCCCGATTGGTCTGCTCGATGACAGTCGGGACCAGGTAGTTGTAGATCGGCTCCGTCACAGGCTCTGGCTCATTCCGGGCTCCCCTCGGAGGGTGCTGCATCGTCGGCATCGGCGTTCAGGTCTGGGCCATCGGGGGCTTCCGTCGGGAGCTCGAGCTCCGAGCGGTCGATCACCCGGCCGTCTTCGTCGACGAACTCCGTGTGCTCGATCAGCCACTCGAGGGCCTTGTTCTTCCTGAGGCCCGAGCGTACCGCGGGGAGATCGCCTCCGTTTTGGAGCTTACGCCTGACCGCCTCGGGCTTCTCCTTGCGGCGCTCGGCCAGACGCTCGATCTCGGCGTCGAGGTCGGCGTCGGTGACCTCCAGCTCTTCGTTGTCGGCCACCGCCAGCAGGCCCAGGTCGGCCTTGAGGGCGGCCACGGCCTCGCCCGCCAGGCCCCCGACGAACTCCTCCTCGGACTGACCGGTGGCCGCCAGGTAGGCCCCGAGGTTGGCGCCCTGGTGGGACAGGCGGTGCTGCAGCGACTGGAGCCGGTTCTCCATCTCGCTCTGCACCAGGGCCTTGGGCATCTCCTCGTCGACCAGCTCGACCAGGGCCTCGACCGTCCGCTCGCGCACCGCCAGGGCCGCCTGGATTCGCTTGATGGCCCCCATGCGCCGGCGGATGTCGGCCCGCAACTCCTCGGCAGTGTCGAACTCCGACGCCTCGCTGGCCCACTCGTCGGTCACCGGCGGCAAGACGGTCTCGCGGACCTCCTTGACCAGCACGGTGAAGGTCACCTCGCCGTGCTCGGGGTACTCGGCGTTGAACTTCACGATGTCGCCCGCCCGCTTGCCCCGAAGCTCGCGGTCGAGCTCGGCTGCGATCGTGCCCTTGCCGACCTCGTAGAGCTCGTCCTCGGCGGCCAGGATGACCTCGTCGTGGCGGGTCACCTTGCGGTCGATCGACACGTGGTCGCCGTCACGGGCCGGGCGGGCCACCGCCTGTAGCTCGCCGAACTGCTCGCGCAGCCGGTCGACCTGGGCCTCCACGTCGGCGTCGGCCACCTCGAGGTTGGGCAGCACGACCCGCAAGCCCTCGTAGCCGGCCACGCTGACCTGGGGCATCACCTCGACGACGGCGTCGAAGGCGATGGGCCCTTCCTCCTGGCCGGCGGTGATGTCGATCTCGGGTGCGGCGACCGGCGTGATCTCGTTCTCCAGCAGCGCTTTCTCGTACCAGTCGGGCAGCGCCTCGCGCAGCGCCTCCTGGCGGGCCACGCCCGGGCCCAACCGGGCCTCGATCAACCGGCGGGGCGCCTTGCCCGGCCGGAAACCGGGGACGCGCACCTCTCGGGCGATCTTGCGGAACGCGGCATCCATCGCCTGATCGAGCTCCGCCTCGTCGACCTCGATGGATAGCCGGATCTTGTTGCCGTCCAGCGGCTCGACGGATGACCTCACCGGACACGGGAGTATACGGGCCCAGAACGGCCGTGCCGACGTTTCCGCCCGGCCAGGGCCCGGAAACCGAGCTTTTCGGCGCCCGGCGAGTGCGGCGGCTCGCAAACGGGTACGATGGGCCAGGGCTCGCAGCCGGGTGTCCGCCGTACCCGGCGCGGGCCCTCTTTCGCGCCCCTCATGCGGGGGCGGGGGCGAGGGCGGCGGCCGGGGTGTCGCCCGGCGTCCGCTCGGCCGCCACCCGCCGGGCCAGCGCCTCCAGGTCGTCCGCCGTCCCGGGCGGCAGGTAGGGCCCGAGCCGGTCGACCGCCACGTGGGCAGCCTCGACGGCCACCAGGGCGGCCCGGCGGAGGGCCCGGTGGCGGATCCCCGGCCCAGCCGCCAGGTCCCACATCTCGCACGGGCCGGGGAACTCAGTCGCCAGACGGCCGCTGACCAGCGAGCGGGCCTGCGGGTCGCCCAGCAGCACCGCGCCCAACGAGGCCGCCGTCCTGACCTCGTGCAGGGGCAGCGAGTCCACCGACCGCACCTCCAGGTAGGTCCCCCGGGGGCGGACCGGGGGGAACAGCGTGCTCAGGTGCCGGGCCTCGGCCCCGGGGGCGGAGAAGCCCGGGCCCAGGGGCCTTGCTCCCGCGGCCAGAGCGACATATGCCGCGACCTGGTTGCCGGGCGCCGGGAAGCGGCCGTGGCCGGCCCGATCAGGGTCGGCTAGGCGGCAGATGGCCGTGCGGCCGCCGGCCGTGGCCAGCAACCGACCTTCGTAGCGGGGGGAGTTGGCGAACACGGCGGCCAGCACGGGGGCCAGCAGGTTGGCCGCCCTCCACTGCTGCTGCCCAGCGGCACCGGGTGCCAGGCCGATGCACAGCTGGGTGGACGCGCTCTGGCGCATGAACGCCCGGCCCGCGGGCCCGATCGAGGCGAAGTGCCGGTCCATGGCCACATAACGCTCGGTCGTGAGCTGTAGCGGCAGCTCGTCGAGGGTGTGCCAAGGGTTGAGGCCCGTGGCCACTAGTTCGATCCCGGCCGCGGCCAGGCGCCGGGCGGTCTCGGCGGCCAGCGTCCCGAGGACTGCGACTGCGGCCGTTACCGTCGGCTGGGGCGGCGGGTTGAGCTCGACCTGGCCCCCGGGCTCGAAGGTGACCCCCGCCAAGGACGCCAGCAGCGGCTCCATCTCGGCCACGGTGACCGGCGCGGGACGGCCCCCGGTCGGCCGTAGAGGAACCAGCTCCAGCTCCAGGCCCACAGTGGGAAGGTCACCGGGCGCCCACGAGTCGTCCCCCGAGAACAGGCTCTCGACGGCACCCACGAGCGCCGCCGGGGAGACCGTGGTGCCGGTGACCGTCACCGCGCGCCAGCGGTGGGCAGCTCCAGGCCGAGGGAGCAGCGGGACCGCGTGCCGGTCAGTGGGACAGGGGCGAGATGCATCAGGACCGCAGCCCGACGGTAGTCGCTCCGGGACGGCCGGCGACCCAGGGCCCGGCCGGTACCCTGGCTCACATGGAGGTAGTCCCCGGGGAGCCGGTGCATCGCGCCCGACGGCGAACCAGGTGAGCGGCCCGGCCCTGGCCGCCCAGGCGGCCCGGCGGCGGACGATCGCCATCATCAGCCACCCCGACGCCGGCAAGACGACGCTCACCGAGAAGTTCCTGCTCTACGCCGGGGCGGTGGCCGAGGCAGGGGCGGTCAGGGCCCGGGCCGGCCGCCGGCGCACGACCTCGGACTGGATGGAGATCGAGCGCCAGCGGGGCATCTCGATCAGCTCGACCGTCCTGCAGTTCGGCTACCGGGACCACATGGTCAACCTGCTCGACACGCCCGGCCACCGCGACTTCTCCGAGGACACCTACCGGGTGCTGGCCGCGGCCGACGCCGCCATCATGGTCCTCGACACGGCCAAGGGCATCGAGTCCCAGACCCTGAAGCTGTTCGAGGTGTGCCGGGCCCGGGGGTTGCCCATCATCACGTTCCTCAACAAGTACGACCGCCCCGGCCGCAGCCCGCTGGAGTTGCTCGACGAGATCGAGGACCAGATCCGCCTGCGGCCCACGCCCGTCACCTGGCCGGTGGGCATCCCCGGCGACTTCCGGGGGGTGGTCGACCGGCGCGACGGCTCGTTCGTCCGCTTCTCCCGCACGGCCCGGGGGGCCACCGAGGCACCCGAGGAGATCGTGGGGCCCACGGAGGCGGCGCCCGCCGAGGGGCCGGCCTGGGACCAGGCCCACGAGGAGGTCGCGCTGCTCGACGCGGTGGGGGCGGACTACGACGAGAAGTCGTTCCTGGCCGGTGAGTCGACGCCCGTCTTCGTCGGATCGGCCCTGACCAACTTCGGCGTCCGCCACCTGCTCGACGCAGTCGTGGCCTTGGCCCCGGCGCCCTTGGCCCGGCTCGACACCGACGGCCGCCTCCGGCCCCTCGACGCCCCCTTCTCGGGGTTCGTGTTCAAGGTGCAGGCCAACATGGACCCCGCCCACCGCGACCACGTGGCCTTCGTGCGGGTCAACTCGGGCCGTTTCGAGCGGGGCATGGTCCTCACCCACGGGCCCACGGGCCGCCCGTTCGCCACCAAGTACGCGGCGTCGGTGTTCGGCTCGGAGCGGGCCACGATCGACGAGGCCTACCCGGGCGACGTCATCGGGGTGGTCAACGCCACTGACCTGGCCATCGGCGACTCACTGTTCGAGGGTGAACCGGTCACCTTCCCGCCCATCCCCACGTTCGCCCCCGAGATGTTCGCGGCCGCCCGCCCGGCCGACCCATCGCGCCACAAGCAGTTCCGCCGGGGCCTGCACCAGCTCGAGCGCGAGGGGGTGGTCCAGGTGCTGCACGACCCCGGGGGCGACCCCACACCGGTCCTCGGCGCCGTCGGGGCCATGCAGTTCGAGGTGGCCAGCCACCGCCTGGCCCACGAGTTCGGGGCGCCCTCGGTGCTCACCCGCACGCCTTATGTGGTGGCCCGCTTCACCGACCGCGAGACGGCGGCCCACCTGGCGGGCCGCGACGGGGCCATCGTCCTGGCCCGGCCCGATGGCCGGCTGGTCGCCCTGTTCGACAACCGGAGCTGGCTGCGGCGCCTGGAAGACGACCACCCCGAGTGGGCCCTCGACGCCATCGGGACCGCTTGACGGCTCAGGCCGCCGCCAGCGCCTCGTAGGCCGACGCCAGGTCGTAGAGGGCCTGGCGGCCGTCGCCCTCGAACGAGGAGCCGTGCATCACGGCCAGAGTCGTGGGCCGAAGGTCTCCCAGCGCCCTCAGCGTGGCGGCCGTGTGGGGGGCCAGGCAGGTCGCGCCGAACATGGCTTCGGCGGCCATGGCCGGGCCCACCAGGTCACCGGCGGTGAGGGCCGGGCCCCCGCCCACCTGGCTGAACAGGTCGCCGCACAGCAGCGTGGCGGTCGTCTCCTCGAACAGCACCTGGGCCTCCCAGCCGTGGGGGACGTGCGGCGTAGAGATCTGGCGGAGCCGCTTGCCGCCTATGTCGAGCACCTCGCCCTCGGCCAGGGCCCGGGGCGGGCGGTCACAGAGGTCGTTGAGCGACACGTCACAACCAAGAGCGTTGTGAGCCACCGCGCTGGCGGGCGCGGCGGCCAGCCACATGTTCACCGACCCGCACTCGTCGGCCTCGACGTGGCCGAAGGTCAACCACCGCACCGACTCCACGGGGAGCACCGTGGCCACCGCCTCGGCCACCAGGGGGAACATGCCCCGGGGACCGGTGTGGAACAGGAGGGGTTCGTCACCCGCCACCACGAACTGGTTGAACGTGAAGCCGTCGGGGCCGACATCGGGCACCCAGGTGGAGACGCGGTAGATGCCGTCGGCGATCTCGTCGACCCGGGGTTGCATGGGTTGCATGGGTTCCATGCCCTCATGGCGTTCAGCGGGGCCGCCCGCCGTTCACTTCCGGATGAACGATCCTCCGTCCACCGCCCACCGCACCTCGTCGCCGTCGACCGGTTCATAGGCGCAGTAGAACCCGGTGCGGGCCCGGCGGTCGAGCACCTCGCCGGCCTCGGGCAGGTGGTCCCCGACCCGGGAGATGGCCGTACGCAGGGCCCGGGTGACGTTGAGGCGGGCGCGCTCGGCAGCCGAAGACGCCCGCCGGTCACGGCCACCGAGACCGAAGGCGTGCGCCAGTTGGGCCACGAACTGGTCGAGCTCGCCTTGGAGAGCCTCGGCCACTTCCAGCCGGCCGGCGGCCAAGGCGTCGTCGACGTCAGCCCGCAGCTCCTCGATCCGGTGGCGGTAGGCGGCCCGCGCCCGGGCGTCGAGCACCGGCCCGGCGTCGCCCAGTGCCCGTCGGTCGGCCCCCCCGGGCGCGGGTACGCCCTCGGCCCGGTCGACCAGGTCCAGCACGTGGCACTCGGTCCCGGGCCGGCGCAGCAGCTCGGCCAGGTACGCCAGCCCCTTGCTGGGCGCCAGGTAGGCCTGACGGCCGGCGTCGGCCACGACCCAGCCCTTGCCCTGGCGGGCCAGGGTCGCCGTCCGCCCGCCCGGCCCGGCCCCCTCCGGTGACTGGCCCGGGCCGCCCGACGACAGCCTCCTGAGCAGGTCGGCGTCCGCAGGGGCCATCACCACGTCGAGGGTGGCCAGCGCGGCGGCCGCGGCCCGGGCGTCGACCACCGCCCCCGCCCGGTCGCCGGCCTCGTCCCGGCGGCGGGCCAGCTCGACCAGCAGCGTCGCCCGCAGCCACGGGAGCCGGGCCGGGTCGATCCCGTCGAGGGTCGCTTCCAGCACGTCCACCGCTCCTTCGAGATCGCCGGCCGCGGCCATGGCCCGGGAACGGGCCGCCTCGGCCCGCGCCCGCAGGGGAGCAACGTCGACGCCGCCCTCCCGGGCCAGCATCTCCTCGCACGCCCGGGCCGCGGCGGGCACGTCCCCCATGGCCACCGCCGCGTCCACCAGCACCGTGAGCAGCTCCAGCCCCCTGAGGCGGTCGTCGCCCACGGCCCGCAACCCCCGCTGGGCGGCCGCCCGGGCCAGCGCCTGGTCACCTCGGGCCAGGTGGAGCCGGGCGGCCGGCAGTAGCGCCTGGACGGCCTGGTCCCTGCCCACGAGCAGGGCCTCGGCCTCGGCCAGCCGGCCCTGGCGGACCCGAAGGTCGGCGAGGGCTATGTCGGGGTGCCACGAGGCCATGCCCATGGCTGACTCGAACTCCTGGCGCGCCCTCACCAGCACCGCCTCGGCTTCACCCCACCGGCCCAGCTCGACCAACAAGCTGGCCTGGACGCTGTCGCAGTGGCTGGACAGGAATACGGGGGCACCCCGGGCCAGGCCCAGCAGTCCCCGCCGCCGGAACGTGTCGGCCCAGGTCGCCGCCCTGGCGAAGTCGGCCGCGAAGTAACAGGCCGTGAAGAACGAGCAGACCGACTTGGCCGTCGCGTCGGTGTCGTCGGCCGGACCGCAGGCCAGGGCCATGGACTCGTCCAGCAGGGCCATGCCGTGTTCGACACGCCCGGCCTGCACGTGGGCCAGCCCGGCGTCGGCCAGCGCCTTGGTCTCCAAGTTGACGTCCCCGAACCGCCGGGCCCGGTCCAGAGCGAGCTCGGCGGCCGCCAGCAGCTCGGCCGGGTCGTCGACGTCACAGCCCATGGCCGCCACCGAGACCCAGCCCTGTTCGAGGCACGGTGGCACGTCCTCCACCAGCCGGCGCGCCCGGGCGTACCACGCCCGGCTGGCGGTGATGTTGCCCATGGCGTTGCCGAGGATGTCGCCCAGCCGGGCACAGGCCAGTGCCGCCCGGCACGGTTCGGCCGCCTCGGTGAACCCCCGGATGGCGGCCGACAGGTGGGCCACGGCGGCGTCGACGTCGAGGCGGGAGGCGGCCTCGTCGGCCAGCCCCAGTGCCCGCTCGGCCTCGTCGCTCCCGGCCATGGCGCCCAGCATCGCGCCGCCGGGGGGCGCAACGCGACCGCCGTCGGATGGGCGAAGATGGGCGCGGTGCGGGCACGCTTGCTCGGAGGCCTGGTGGTGGAGGGGTTAGCCGAGCGCGACCTCGGCAGCCGCAAGGGCCGGGCGTTGCTCAAGGTGCTGGCCGTGGCCCGGGGGGCACCGGTCAGCCGTGACCTCATCGCCGAGGTGCTGTGGGGTGACGACCAGCCCGCCCAGCCCGCCGAACAGGTGGGAGTGCTGGTGTCGCGGCTTCGGTCGGTGTTGGGTCCCGACCGGATCACCCGCACGGACGCCGGCTACGCCCTCGTCTACGACTGGCTCGACGTCGACGAGCTCTCCAACCTGTCGGCCGCGGCGGGCGCGGCACTGGCCGAGGGCCGCACGGCCGCCGCCCGGGCCACGGCCGAGGCCGCCCTCCGGCTCGTCCGCGGGCCCCTCCTGCCCGACGAGGACGGCCCCTGGGTCGAGGCCGAGCGGGCCGCGGTGGCCGCCGCCGTCTCCCACGCCCGCCAGACCGGGATCGAGGCGGCCACCGCGGCCGGCGACCACGCCGGCGCGGCCCGGTTGGCCCAGCAGGCAGTGGCCGACGACCCCTACGACGAGGCCGTGCTGCGCTCGCTGATGCGCGCCCACATGGCTGCCCGCCGCCCGGCCGCCGCCCTGGCCGCTTATGCCCGTGCCCGCCAGCGGCTGGCCGACGACCTCGGGGTGCCCCCCACAGCCGAGACCGAAGCCCTCTACGTGGCCGCCCTGGCCGCGGCCGACGGCTCAGGCCTGGGCGCGGGCATCGGCGAGGGCATCGGCGAGGGCATCGGCGAGGGCATCGGCGAGGGCATCGCCGACGGGGCCGACGGCTCAGGCCTGGGCGCGGCCGATGCCGAGGCCGCGGTTGGAGGCCGGGGCCAGCTGACCGGGGGGGGCCTCGACGAGGTGACCGACCCCTCTGGCGGCCGAGGGACCGGCGACGCCGGCCGGGGGGACCGGTCGGTCGGGGAACAGGCCGGTGCCCGGCACCCGACGGCGCCCGTCCCGACCATGGTGGGGAGGGACCGCGAGGAGGCCGTCCTCGACGACGCCCTGGACAGCGCCCGGGCGGGAGGGGTAGCGCTGGTGCTGGTCGAGGGCGAGGCCGGCATCGGCAAGACAACCCTGGTCGAGGCGTGGCTGGCCCGGGTGGGCGCCTCGGCGATCGTCCTGCGGGGCGGCTGCGACGAGCTGGGCCGCGACCTGCCCCTCCAGCCCGTGGCCGACGCCCTGTCCGACTACCTGCGCGCCCTCCCCCCCGAGGAGGCCGATGCGGTGCTCGGGGCCGAGGGGCACGTTCTGGGTCCTCTCCTGGGCCGGGCCGCGGCTACCGCGGCGGCCACGGTGGTGACCGACCCTGACGAGGGCCGGGCCCGGGTGTTCGCCGCCCTCGTCGCCGTCCTCGGACGGGTGGGAGCCGGGCGTCCGGCCGTGGTGGTCGTCGAGGACCTCCACATGGCCGGCCCGGCCACGGTCGGCTGGCTGGCCTACGCCCGCCGGCGGCTGGCGGGGACCGCGCTGGTGGTCACCACCCGGCCGGCCAGCACACCGGGACTGGCCCCCACCCACCACGTCGTGCTGGGCTCGCTGGGCCGGGACGACGTGGCTGCCCTGGTGGGGGCCGAGGAGGCCGACGCCGTCTACGCCCGCACCGGCGGCCACCCGCTGCTGGTGGCGGCCCTCGCCTCCTCGGACCCCGGGACGCTCCGCGAGACGGTGGCTGTTCGCACCGCGGGGCTGGGCCCCGAGGTGGCCACCACCTTGCGCACGGCCGCCGTGCTCGGTCCCGATTGCGACCTCGAGCTCATCGCCGAGGTGGCGGGCACCCCGGTGCTCGACGTGTTGTCCCATCTCGAGCGGGCCGCGGGGGCCGGGCTCGTGGCCGAGGACGGCACCCGCTTCCGGTTCCGCCACGAGCTGGTGCGGGAGTCGCTGGTGGCCTCGACGGGCGCGGCCCGCCGGGCCCTGGCCCACCAGCGGGGAGCGCGGGCGCTGGCTGCCCGCCCGGGGCCCGACCCGCTGGCGGTGGCCGTGCACGCCCGCGAAGGCGGCGACCGGGAGCTGGCCCAGGGGGCGTTCGTGCGGGCGGCGGCGGCGGCCGCCGCCCGGTTTGACCTCGACGCCGCCGCGGCCCACCTCGGGTCCGCCCTCGCCCTGGGCCCCAGTGCCGAGGCCCTCACCGCCCGGGCCCGGGTGCAGATGAGCCGCCTGGCCTTCGAGGCGGCCGCCGAGGACGCCCGGCGGGCGGTCGCCCTCGGTGGCGGGCCGCCCGCGCTGGAGGTGGCCGGGTGGGTGGCCTACTACCGCCGCCGCTACGAGGAGGCCCAGGCCTTCGCCGACGAGGCCGCCGCCCGCGCGACCGACGACGCCGTCCGGGTCAGCGCCCTGGCCCTGGCCGGCCGAGCCCGCCACGGGGCCGGGGACCTCGCGGGCGCGGTCGAGCACCTGGCGGGCGTCGGGGAGGGCCCGGCGTCGGTCCGGGGGGTCGCCGACGTGTGGCTGGCCCAGGCCCGCCTCCACCAGGGCCGCCCGGGGGACGCCCTGTCCGCACTCGCCCGTCCCATGGTCGACCCGGGAGCGCTGGCCCATCCGTGGGCCCCGCTGCACCTGCGGTTCAACCGGGCCATGGCCCTGGGCCAGCTCGGGAGGACGGCCGAGGGGCTCGAAGTGGCCGCCGACCTCGACGCCGCCGTGGCCGTGGCCGGGCCCGTCGGCGCCCGCTTCAAGGCGCCGGCCGCCAACGTGAAGGCCTGGCTGCTCCGGTGGTCGGGTCGCCCCGAGGAAGCCGACGAGCTCAACTACCGGGCCCTGGCGGCCACCGGCGGCACGGCACCCTCGGGCGAAGGGATGGCCGAGGGCCACTATGTCGCCCTGCTCGACCTGGCCGACGGTTGCCTCCTCGACGGCGACCTCGACGGGGCCGCCGCCCTGGTCGAACGCCTGTCGCCCCTGGGAGGGTGGTGCCTCTCGCGCCCGGCGGAGCACACCGAGGCCGCCGGCGTGGCTGTCGCCGGCACCGCTGCCACCTCTCCGAACCTCGAACTGAGGGGCCGGTCAGCTAGCGGCGCGGTAGCGCTGGTGGCCGGGTGGTCGGGGACCATGGCCTGGCACCAGCGTCACCGGCTCGGCCTGCTGCGGGCACGCCTGGCGCTGGCCGGCGGCGACCTTGCCGGGGCGGCCGCGCTGGCCGACACGGTGGCGTCCGACGCCGCCGCCCGGGGGGCGGGCCGCTACGAGCTGCTGGCGCTGGCGCTGGCTGGGCTGGCCGACCGGTCGGTCCCCGAGGGTCACCTCAGCCCCGTCGTCGAGGGGCTGGGCCGGTGCGCGGCGGCCGACGGCCTGCCCCTGGTGGCCGCCCTGGCCGCCGCTCGGGCCAACCCCCGATGGCAGGCCGAGGCCGAACGGCGGGCCGCCGCCCTGGTGGCAGCCTCTCCGGACGAGGCCCCCGCCCGCCGCCTGGTCGAGCGAGTTCTCAGCGCCGCACGCCACTGAAGACGAGCACCGACCTCACCAGCACGGGCGCCGCGCCCAGCCGGCCGGCGGCCTCGTTCGCCAGCTCGGCCCGCTCCGGGGGTGTCATGTCGGCGACGAAAGAGGCGTGCTGGGCCATGCCCAGCCTCCAGGCCACCAGCTCGGCCGGGCCCAGCTCGGGGAACCCCACCCTCACGGCCTCGACCTCGCCCTCCAAGCCGGCGGCCGCGGCCGCCGCCCGGAACCCCTCGACCGTGGCCAGGACGGGGATGGCATCGGCCCGCAGGGCGACGAACCAGGGCTGGGGCCGCCATCCCCGGGCATCGAGGGCGGCCTCGACGGCGGCCTTGACCGGATGATTGTCGTCGGCCGCGTAGGACGACGCCAGCAGCGCCCCCCCGGGCCGCGTCACCCTGGCCATCTCCCGGAGCCCGAGGGCGGGCTCGCCCAGGTGGTTGAGCGAGAACGCGGCCACCGCAGCGTCGAACGCCCCGTCCCGGAAGGGCAGGTGGCGGGCATCGCCCGTCACCGCCGGGGGCCGCCTGCGGGCATCGAGGGCCACCATCCCGAACGCCGGGTCGGCGGCCACCACCCAGCGCGCCCCGGCCGCCCGGGCGGCGCGCGACGCCGCCCCCGTGCCGGCCCCCACGTCGAGGACGCCGGCGCCGGCCAGCGCCACCGGCGACCGGGCCACGAGCACCTCGGCCAAACGGTCGTAGACGACCTCCGGCCCGGCCCGCCAGGCCCCGGCCGAGCCCGAGTAAGCGTCGACCAGGGTCGGGCCGGTGGTGGTCACAACCACCGGGCCCCGGCCCGGGCGGCCTGGCACCACCAGTCCAGCTCGTCGGGGCTGCCCAGGGCCTTCTCCCACCCGAACTGCACGGCCGCCCCCAGCAGGCACAGCCCGAGCTGGCGGTCCCACCACCCCGAGGTGCTCACGCCGTGGCGTTCCAGGGCCAGCGCGAACTGCTCGGCCACCAGCTCTTTGGGAACGGGGAGGCGGGCGCGGTCGAGGGCCAGGTGCCACGCCAGGTCGTGGGCCGGCGGGCCCTCGCCCACGTACGCCCAGTCGATGAGCACGGTACGTCCGTCGAGCGAGGTCCCGGTGTTGGACGCCTTGACGTCGCCGTGCAGCAGGCAGGACGGCGTCGCCCGCAAGGCCCGGGCCAGAGGGGTCACGTCCCGGCGCAGCTCGTCGACGGTGCCGGCCACGTCCGCAGGGGCCAACTCGGCGAAGCGAGCCCAGCCGTCGACGGCGACCCGGGGCACCCGCTCGGGCCACCCCAGCGCCCGCTCCCCCTCCAGGGCGACCGGGCTGAACCACTCCCAGCGAGCCTGGTAGGCCAGCAGCCCGGGGCCCGAGCCGGCGTCGTCGCGAAACCCCCAGGTAGCCGCGCAGAAGCCAGCCAGGTGGTCGAGGAAGCGCAGGTGCCCGGCGGCGTCGAGCACGCCGTCGCCCCGGGGCAGGAGCTCGTCGGACACGTCGCGCATCAGCAGGGCCGCCCCCAGGCCCCCGCGCCCGGTCCCCATGGCCGCCCCCACCACCGCGTGGTCGACCAGATCGGGGGCGGCGTCGAGCAGGCCCAGCGCCCACGCCCTCACGGCCCGGCACCCGAAGTCGCCCGACGCCCTCATCGTGAAGTCGTCGTCGGGGTGCACGTACTTGACCACGTGGGCCCGGCCGCCGATCCACACCCGCTCGAAGGCCGACGACGAACGGCCGTCGGGGTTGGCGAACGGCTCCCGGCGCTCGGCCCCGGCCAGCAGTTCGGCCACCGACGCGGCCAACGGGTGGGCCCCCGGAGGGATCGGCCGAGGCAAGACGGGGCCGGCGGTCATGTGCACATCGTGGCGGCCCGGCCTGCAGCCTGCCTGCACAACGGCGGCAACCGCTCCTCGGGCCAGCTCAGCCCTTGCGGCTCCGGCGCAGCCAGCCCCCGGCCTTGTCCTTGGCCTTGCTCGCCTGGTCCTTGGCCCGGTCCAGCAGGTGCTCGGCCCAGGCGAACTCGGTGGCGAGCACGGCCAGGCCGGCGATGATCGCCAGCAGTCCCGGCCCCGGGAGCACCAGCATGACCACGCCGGCCACCAGCAGGACGACGCCGACCACGAACACCGCCACCCGCTTGCCGCTGCGCGCGATTACGGCCAGCAGCTCCCGTGGTGAGTGGAGGTCCATCAGCGCGGCGCGGCCACCGGGGCGACCCTGCGCACGTGCACGTCGACGCCGTCGGGGTGTCGGGCGCCGCCGAGCGGCACCCCCACGTCGTGCGCCTTCTCGGGCATGGCCGCCATGCTCTCACAGCGAGGCGGGAACCGGCTGGCCCCAGCACACACGCCAGAGCGGCGCTCGAAATCTCGTTGCAGAGCCCTGAGGTCGTTTACGCTTGCCCCGTGGTCGCCGACCTCGTCGGTACCGGGGAGTGGCGCAGCGGTAGCGCACCTGCTTTGGGGGCAGGCGGTCGGGGGTTCAAATCCCCCCTCCCCGACCGGCTCCCACGCGGAGCCATGCGGGTGTAGCTCAGTGGTAGAGCTCCAGCCTTCCAAGCTGGCTACGCGGGTTCGATTCCCGTCACCCGCTCCAGCCGGGCGGTTCGTGAAGGACGACCGCTATGACGTGCAAGGGTCGAGAAGTCGATGTCTTCGTGGAGGATCGGGGCCCCATGTCTGAGTGCTACTGCACCGATGAGGCAGTCGATCAGCTTGCGGACGGTCTCGCCGCCGCGACGGCACGATCGATGGAGCGCGGCAGCCATCTCGTAGTCGCCAGGCTCGGTCGGCAGCGTCGTGGCCCGGGCTAGGAGCCCTCGGAGGCGACGCAGATGGGCATCGTCGCGGGCACCGGCCAACACCTCCATGCGGACTGCGTCGCAGGTGGCGAGCTCCTCGGACAACAGCCGGTCGACCTCGTTGCACACCGGCGTGCCCGTATCGCGCAGGAACTCGACCCAGGCCGAGGTGTCGACAAGGATCACGCGGAGCGGCCTTGACGCATCTCGTCGAGATCCCCCTCCCACCCTGACCCTCGCAGGGCGCGGGCGTCGTCGAGGTCGAGGGCCTCACCGGCGACGAGCCGAAGCGCGTAGTTGACCGCTTCGCGCTTCGACCGGAGGTGGTAGCGGTCCATCACCGCTCGGCACGCGTCCTCGTCGATGTCGATGTTGGTACGACTCATACACCTACCCTACACCAACGACGTGGCCCGTCCGGCGGCCACCGGGACGACGGCTCGGGGCGCGCTCCGACGTAGGCCGGGGCCCCGAACGGCGCGTCCCAGAATGTTCGGAGATCGGGTCTGGCGAGGTAGCCCCGAACGCGGCTGGTCAGGCACGAGGTGAAGCGTCTCGGCTCACGAAGGGACCAGGTCGGCGCACAACGCCGCGCGTCAACTGCGGGGACCGTCCGGAAGAGGGCGACTGCAGCCGAACTGGTCATCTCCTCACGCCGAACAGGACTCCGCCCGTCGCCCATGTGTCTTGGGGGCCAAGGGCGATGTCATGGCTCGGGTTTGAGGATGTTCTGTTCCGCCACCTCTTGCAGCATGCTCACGACCTCCTCAGCGGACAGACCGGCGGTGCGGCGCAACTCGAGGTACGTCGAGAAGCTGGTGACGAGGAGGATGAGGGCGTTCGCGTCGCTCACGCGCAGTCCTGAGCGGAGATGTCCGGCCGCTGCGAGCCGTTCGGTGAGGATGGCCACGCCGGTGGAACGGTCATCGGTCTGGCGAGTGACGAAGTCGCGGGCGGCTGTGTCGATTGCGGCGCTGCCGTAGAGCTGCTGGAACATCGGTTCGTCGCTGGCCCAGAAGCGGGTGTTGACCTCGATGATGCGGTGCAGCGACTCCCGGGGGTCCCCTGAGCCGACGAGTTCGTGCAGGGCCTGCAGTTCGGGGCTCTCGTCGAGCGTCTCACAGATGGCGTCGATGAGCGCGGCTCGCGACCGGAAGTGGAGGTAGAGGCCCGCCCGGGACAGCCCAGCTTCCTCGGCGATCTCTTCCATGCTCGCCCCCTGGAACCGGCCTTGCCGTAGCAGCGATCGAGCTGAGTCGAGGATCCGCCGGCGGGTCGCACCCGTGTCTTCGGCGGCCGACTTCCGCCGCCGAGCCGCACCGACATCACGTCTAGACATGCTGTCCACCCTACGCTACAGTCTGGTAGACATACTGACTAGACGAGTTGTCAAGGGAGGTACCAGTGATCGGCAACCTGGACGAGACCCTGCATCGCGGGCTCGAGCCGTTCGGGAGCACATTGCCCGCCCACGTCTCCGCCGGGCTCCATGAGGGCGTGGCGGCGACGATCCAGCGCGTAGAGCACGCCCATCGCTTCTTCATCGACCAGCTCGGGGTCGAGCCTCGAATCGCCGTCTTGGTCCTCGGTCCCGATGACTGGGCCCGACGCTCGAACCACCCGCTGTACGGCATGCCGAACTTCCGGGACGGCAACCTGGTGCTCGCGGGCGAACCGAACCCCTTCTGGACCGGTCTCGTCGGCCTCGCCGCCAGCGAGGTACCCGGCGGTGGGGAACTGCTGCAACGCTCCTATCCCGGGCCGGGCTCCAGCGTGGACCTGAGCCCCTTCTTCGATCTTCTCGGCGTGCACGAGCTGGCCCACATCTTCATCGCAGCCGACGGACGCGTCCCTTCCCGGCTGTGGGTTCTCGAGTTGGCCTGCAACGTGCTCCTGCACGCCTACGTGGCCCTGGAGGAGCCGGAGCACCTGCCGACGCTCGAGACCTTCCCCTCCGTCTTCGCCGCCATCGTGGCAAACCGGTTCACCCACCGCACCCTGGACGACTTCGACCGCTCCTATGCGCACGGGATGGACGGGGCGAACTACGGCTGGTTCCAGGCGAAGCTCCACGTCGCAGCCAAGAGCATCTTCGACTTCGGCGGCATGGACGTGACCTCTCGGGTGTGGGACCTGCTCGCCGGCGAACCATCGAGCCGGGACCTGACGGACACGCTCGAACATCACCTCGGTCTGCCCGCCGTGCACCTGCTGCGCGAGCTCGGCGCCGCGCAGGGGCCTGCTCGATGACTGTGAGAGAGATGAGCAACGTCACGAGGGAGGCCAGTGTGGTGATCCGGGCCGACGCCGGCCGGGTGTGGTCGATGGTCACCGATGTGACGCGGATGGGCGAATGGAGCCCGGAGACCGAGCGGGCGGAGTGGATCGACGGCGCCACCGGCCCGACGGACGGCGCCCGGTTCAAGGGCCATAACCGCAGGGGCCGGACGCGGTGGTCGACGACCTGTGAGGTCATCGAGTCGGAGCCAGGGAGGGCCTTCGCATTCGCGGTCGGCAAAGCCGTCAAGCCCGAGACGGTCTGGCGCTACCGCTTCGAGCCGGTCACCGAGGGTGTGCGGGTGACCGAGTCGTTCGAGCTGACCAAGCCGCTCGGCCTCGGCTCCCGGGTCGTCACGCGGCTCACGACTGGGGTGAAGGACCGGCCCACTGACATGGAGGAGGGCATGCGGGCGACGCTCGCCGCACTGAAGCGTTCGGCGGAGGGTGACACGAAAACGTAGCGTTTCCGTGGGTGCCGGCTCTAGGGCCCTGGGGGGGTTCCCACTCCGGCGGCGACCGCGGTCTTCAGGGCAGTTGATCCACTAACGGACGTCTACGTGCGTCGGCGTCGGGGGCTCGAAGGGACCAGTAGTTGCGCGCTGAGGGTGTCGATCACCCAGCGCTCCCACTCGTCCGGGGCCCACCCCCGGTCGACCACGAACAAGAGGTAGGAATCCTCCGTCCCCAGCGCGTAGAGCACGTCCGCCGCTCGCTGCACCGGGACGCCTCGGTTGTATCGCTCCCGCGTCACCAGAGCCTCGGCCAGCATGCGGTGCGCGGTGGAGCGGTCCCGTCGGCTCTTCTCGAGTACCTGTGCGACCTCCGGGTCGGCGGCCGCCGACCGGATGACGTCGTACAGGCGGTGCGTGCGGTCGCAGATGGTGCGGGCGCCGTGGGCCCAGATCGACAGCGCGGTGGCGGCGTCCTCCTCGGCGAGCGCAAGGGGGAAGAAGCCTCGTACGGTGAGGCTGATCGGCTCGGCGTCACCAGCGATCGCCACGTCCAGCGCGGCCGACAGGATGGCCGCTTTCGATCCGTGGCGCAGGTACAGCGTCTGCACGGACACGCCGGCCGCATTGGCGATCGCGGCCATCGTCGTGTCGACGTAGCCCTGGTTGCAGAACAGGTTGGTGGCCGCTTCCGCGATCCGGGACTCGGTCTCGGTGCTCCTCTTGCGCGCCACCCAGATTGCCCCTTGACTTCCCCTCGAAGATTAATAGAATCTCGTTAAACAATTACAATCTACCATAGGGGGAAGACATGGGGGGGCAGTTGACGGCGGTCACGGCGGTCACCGGGTATCACCACCTCGGGCTCACGGTGTGCCATCTCGATCGCAGCGAGGAGTGGTACGGGAAGGTGTTCGGCTTCCAGCGGGCCTTCGTCGAGCCGCACCAGCAGGGCAACGGCTACGCGGTGGTGATGAGCATCCCCGGCACGGCCATCTTCATGGGCCTCGACAAGCACGACGGCCACCAGGGGGAGCAGTTCGGCGAGCACCGTACCGGGCTCGACCACCTCGCCTTCGGCGTCGGCCGGCGCGAGGACCTCGATACCTGGGTCGAGCGTTTGGACGCGCTCGGCGTTGCCCACAGCAAGATCAACGACGTCACCGAGCCCTTCCCGGCGGCGACGCTGTGCTTTCGCGATCCCGACAACATCGCCCTGGAACTCGTATGGATGTAGCGACTGACCTCCCCCGACGGAGCGGCGGGCGACCGAAGACGACGTCGGAGTTCCCCCACAGCCAGCTCGACCAGCAGCCCGACGATCCGAACCCGCTGCATCTCCTCGCCGAGCGGGCCTTCGGGCTCGAGGGCGTCGTCGAGCGGCCGAGCAACGTATCGGTACCGGGGGCGCGTGCCCTGGTGCTGGCCGAGGACCGGCCAACAGGTCCTCCCGTGGCTTTCATCCGGGGCCGCGAGTTCGCGCACTTCCACCCGGGGCCGGACTGGAGCCTGCACTTGGTGCTTGCCGATTCGACGGCCGACCTCGCCATCGAGCGGGGCTGGGCCGAGCTTCACCTTGTCGCGAGAACCGAGGATTTCCCTGGGTCCGTCGTCATGGTGTACGCCCCGCGCGACGCCGCCGAAGCCGAGGTGGTTTGGGCCCTCCTGCAGGCATCACACGCGTTCGCCAGCACCGTCCGCGAACCTGAGGCTCCGCCTGATGGGAAGACGTAGCCGTTCCATGTGGAGCTCGAAGGACACCTGGTAGTTCCTGTCAGGAGCCGAAGGTGGCGGCGAGGACCGCACTCCGGCGCCCGACCGGGACCTGGCGACCGTCGTAGACCGACGTCACCTTGCTTATCAGGCCTTCTGCGTCGAGCTCGATGGCGGTGATGCCCACCAGGCCGTCGCCCGCGGTCCATTCGAACCCGCCGCCCCGGCGGCCGCCGACCACGTGGCGCAGGGCGCTGCCCCTCCCGTAGGGGACGTCGGTGAGGACGCGGGCGAGGTATGCCGACGTCTCGATACGGCCGAGGACCCGAGTGCGCAGAGTCATGTCCTCGTGGGCGACGTCGGGGTGCAGCAGGGCTGCGGCGGCCTCGGCGTCGCCGGCGGCGAACGCCGATTGCAGCGCCGCGGCTGCGGCCACCATCGCGGGGGCGGCCTGAGTGGCAACAACGTCGTCCTTCAGGTCGGCGGGGAACCCATCGGCTGGGGTGCGCATCTGGGCGTAGAGGTCGGGGTCGAAGGGCGTGGCGTCCCAGTAGTCGACCCAGCGGACGATCTTGCCGTCCAAGAAGTCGACGGCGGCGAGGATGCGCAGCTCGCCGCCGAAGAGCTCGGGTGTGTCGACCATGTGGATGAGCGCGCTGTGCTCGTTGGAGAAGATGCCGGTGGAGTACGAGCGGGCCGGCGGGCCCCAGTTGGGCATGTACTGCTCGAAGATCGCATGAAGCGCCTCGAAGGTGCCGATGTCCCAGCCGAGGGTGGCGTCGGTGTAGGTAACGAGGTCGGGGGAGAAGAAGGACATCGTGCCGGCGACATCGCAAGCCGTCTTGGTCCGGAAGAAGTCCTCGATCGTCTCAGCCAGGGGTGACTCGACGAGGTTCGGGGCAGTGGTCATGGTTGGTTCCTTTTCAGCGGTCTTGGGCTTCAGATGGCCCACGGCCACCTGAACGGTGTTGGCGATCGTGTCGGGGATGCGCTCGCCGGCAGGCGCAGTCCTCGTGCGGCCGCGCAGGCGGGCGGGCGGGCAGGTCGATGCCGCCTTCTGTCCTACGGTGGTTCCGCCCCAGCAACAGGGGCCGAGCGTGGCACCGAGCCCGACGGCGAACGTTCATGTCGGGCTTGCCCTCCTGCCGGTTGCTCGCAGGGTTCGTATCGTCGTGCATCACGTGCCTCCTGTCGTCCGTGCCAGCACGGATGCCGGTCGGGGAGCTTCACGAGCGCAGGGGGGCTTGCCCGAGAACGTGGTGGGTGGGCGGCCGTCCGACCGGTGCGGACCGGGCCGTGGACCTAGCCCTCCGCCGGCGCCACCGTCTGCGGGAGCGTGGGCGCTTGACTATCGACCGATTCCCCAGGGTCGCCGTTTGCCCGCTGGTCCCGATCGGCTGGCTCGATACGGCATCATTTCTCGGTGAGCCCGTTGCGCGTCATGCTCGTCGACGACGCGCGCCTCGTGCGTGCCGGCATAGCCAGACTGCTGGCCGATGAGGGCGCCCACGTCGTCGCTGAGCTCTCGGACGCCAGCGGTTTGCTGCCCGCGGTGCGAGCCGACCAGCCCGACGCCGTCATCATCGACGTCCGCATGCCGCCGACGAACACGACCGAAGGGTTGCAGGCCGCCGTCGAGCTGAAGGGCGAGCGCCCCGACATCGGCGTACTCGTGCTCTCCCAGCACATCGAGACCCGCCATGCCGTCGAGCTGCTCACCAGTGGGCGGGCTGGGGTGGGCTACATGCTGAAGGAACGCATCGCCCGCCCGGCGGAGCTCGTTGATGCCGTCCGCCGAGTCGTCGCCGGGGGGACGGCCATCGATCCCGAGGTGGTTCGCATCGTCTTCCAGACACCCCGGCGTGCCGACCCCATGGCAACGCTGACCGCCACGGAGCGCGACGTGCTCGGGCTCGTGGCCGAGGGGCACTCCAACGACCGGATCGCCGAGCAGCTCGTGGTGACGGCCCGAACCGTGGAGACCAATATCAGCCGCATCTTTACCAAGCTCGGCCTCGATGCTGACCCGGCGACCCACCGTCGGGCCCTCGCCGTGCTCGCCCACCTCCGCGTGAGGACGTGGCCGTCGACCATCCATGCCGGCACTGACGCGTTCTGACAGGAGGGGCGACGGCACAGCCTCGGCGCGGCTCGCACGACGGCTCGCACGGTGGTCCCCCTCTCGTTGTCCCCGGCTCCATGCGGTTCTACGTCCGAGCGGCCAGAATGGCTGCATGCCGCTCGGAACGGTCGCAGGCCGGGTCCCGGCGAGCCCCTACCACCCGCGCCGCCCGTCGTGAGCCTCGGGGCAGGTGGCGCCGGCGAAACGGTGCGTGACACGCTCAGGCGGGCGCTTGGCGACCAGGAGCTCGACATCGTCTACTCCCGAGTCGGGACCGGTGGCTGGATCGACGAGCTCGGCGAGGTTGCGACCACTGCAATCGACGGCCGAGCGTTCACCCCCATTGCCCGTGGCGGGAAGCCGGTCGCCGGCCTGATCCACGATCGCGCCCTGCTGGATGACCCCGACCGGCTCAAGGCGGTCACCGAGGCAGCGTCGCTGGCCATCGACAACGAGCGGCTCAAGGCCCAGCTCCTGGCCCAGCTCGCCGAGGTTCAGGCATCCCGGGCCCGAATCGTCGACGCAGGTGACCGTGAGCTTCGGCGCGTGGAACGCAACATCCACGACGGCGCCCAACAGCGTCTGGTCGGACTGGCCCTGATGCTCCGCCTGGCCAGCCGCGAGGTCGCAGGGGACGCGATCATGACCGAGCTCATCGCCGACGCGACGAGAGAACTCGACGATGCGCTGACCGAGCTCCGTGAACTGGCCCGGGGGATCCACCCGGCGATCGTCGACGAGGCCGGCCTCGCGGGTGCGCTGGAAACCCTCGCCGAGCGGCCGGGCGTCCCGGTCGAGCTTCACCTTGATGTTCGGGAGCGACTGCCACAACCGGTCGAGGTGGCCGCCTACTACCTCGTCGCCGAGGCCCTCACCAACGTCAATAAGCACGCCGGGGCCCGCCAAGCGACGGTGCGGGCAACCGTCGCCGACGGAGCCCTGCATATGGCGGTGTCCGACGACGGCTCGGGCGGCGCCAGTGCAATTCCCGGTTCAGGACTTGAAGGTCTCGCCGACCGTGTCACCGCCCTCGGGGGTGAGTTGGTGATCGACAGCGAACCGGGACGGGGGACGACCGTGTCCGCCGACATCCCCCTCGCCGAGCCTGCGGACGTCGACGTCGAGCGACGGCGGCTGACCGCCCTGAAGTGGATCGGTTGGGAGAACTGGGAAGCGCCCGGAGAGCTGTACGAGCAGATCACCGAGGAGGACAACGCTTTGGACGCGAAGGCGATCCTCCTCTGCGCCGGCGGGAACGGCCACCTCACGGCCCGCCAGCGGGAGTGGCTCATCGGCTACCACACCGCGGCTGGCAGTTCAGACCGCGTCATCGCGCTGATCAAGACCTACGACGACGCTGACACGCTCGAAGACCTCATGGAGCTCCCCGGCATGTCGATGATCTGCCGAGGGACGGTGTACGAGACGCTTCGCGCGTGCTCGTCCGATGGTCCTCTCACACCCGAGGAACTCGATCGGGTGCAGCGGGGAGCCGACGCCATGGGCGTTCCCTACGGGACGTTCGCCGAGCTGCGCGACATCGTCATTGCCGAGAACGCCCTTCGGAACCGCAGGTACCAGCTAATCGTCGCCCCCGTGCTGGCCGGCAACCTCGACGCCACGTCGGGCGCCGGGCTACCCGTTCGGGCCATGTCGAGCACCGGGTTGTCCGCGAAGTCGGCGCACCGTAAGCGTCGGCTTGGCGTCACCCGCTCGGGCCTGCTCGGGTGGCGGCTTGGCCCAGAGGGGCGTCCTCGTTGAACACGAGCCCCTTCTCGAGATGGACGATCGTGCCCGCCTCGGGCTTGGAGACGAAGCGCACGTCGTCGACCAGGGCCTGCATGAGCAGGATGCCCCGGCCCTCCTCGGCCGACGAATCCGCCCCGGCGCCATCGGTCAGCGACCGCCAGTCGAACCCCCGGCCGGTGTCGACCACCCGGATCACGCACTTGGTGGCGTCGATCGTCACCCTGACCTCGTACCTGTCGCCCGGCCCCGAGTGCTTGACCACGTTGGCGCATGCCTCGGTCTGGGCGACGGCAATGTCCTCGATGCAGTCGGTTACCACGCCCACCTCCCGCATGGCGCCCTGGATGATGTGACGGCAGACCGAGATGGTCTGTTCTTCTCTCGGCAACATCAGCGAAAGCGCGATCTGCATACCGCTCCCTCCCCGCCTGTCTGCCCGGCGTTCGCCCCGCCCCTCGGCGGCGGCCGCCGGGCCCCGATGTGGTCGCTCCATGCTGGGCCCGTGCCAGTCTCTCGGCTCCTTTGGTTGGTACCCGGCACGCCGGGCCCTCAACCGGCCGGGCAGGGGCCGGTACTGTCCCGCCGGTGAGCGCCCCCAGCCTCGGCCGTTCGGCGGCCGTGATGGCCGTCGGGACGACCGTGTCGCGGGTCACCGGGTTGGGCCGCCTGGTAGCGGCTGCCTACGCCCTGGGCGTGAGCGAGTCGCGGCTGGCCGACACCTACAACATCGCCAACACCATGCCCAACGTGATCTACGAGCTGGTGCTGGGAGGCGTGCTCACCTCGGTGTTCATCCCCGTGGTCGTCGAGGAGTTGCGGACCAAGGACAAGGACAAGGCCTGGGAGGCTGTGTCCGCCCTCGTGACCACCGCCCTCACCGTGCTGACGGCCCTCACATTGGTGGCGGTGGTGGCCGCCCCGTGGATCATCCGTCTCTTCACCCTGCGCCTTTCGGGCCCTGAAGCGGCCGAGCAGCAGGAACTGGCCACCTTCTTCCTGCGCGTCTTCGCTCCCCAGATCCTGCTCTACGGCTACGCCGCCATCTCCGCCGGCTTGCTCAACGCCCACGGCCGCTTCGCCGTGCCCATGTTCGTCCCCATCCTCAACAACATGGTCGTCATCGCCATGTTCCTGGGCTTCGCGGCCCTGGTCAGCGGCGTCCCGACGGTGGCCAGCGTCGACGCCGACCTCGGCCAGAAGCTGCTGCTGGCCGGGGGGACGACGGCCGGGGTGGCGGCCATGGCCCTGGCCAACTGGCCGTTCCTCAGGCAGCTCCCTGGCCGCCTGCGGCCCGTCCTGGCCTTCAGGCACCCGGCCGTGCGCAAGCTGGGCCGCCTCTCGGCCTGGACCTTCGGCTACGTCGTCAGCAACCAGGTCGCCTTCGCCATCGCCCTGGTGCTGGCCAACGGCGTGCAGGGCGGCCCCACGGCCTACTTCACCGCCTTCGCCTTCTTCCAGCTCCCCTACGGGATCGCGGCCGTCTCGATCATGACCGCCCTGGTCCCCACCTTGTCGGCCCAGGCCGTCGACGGTGACGACGACGGGTTCCGGGCCCGGACGGCGGGTGGGATCCGGGCGATGGCGCTCATCATGGTCCCGGCCACGGCCGCCTTCGTGGTCCTGTCGCGGCCCTTGATCCAGACCATGCTCGAACGGGGCGTGATGCAGCCCGAGAGCAGCCGGCTGGTGGCCTCGGTCCTCGACATGCTGGCCCTGGGGATGCTCCCGTTCTCGGTCTTCCTGCTCCTCGTACGGGCCTTCTACGCCCGCCAGGACGCCCGGACCCCGCTGTACTGCAACCTGGTCAGCAACGGCGCCTACCTCGCCTTCTCGTTCGCCCTCTTCCCGTTCATGGAGGTGGCCGGCCTGGGCCTGTCCCACACCCTGTGCTACGTGGTGGCTGCGGGCATGGCGGCGTGGCTGCTGGCCAGGCGTATCGGCGGCTTGGAGGGGCGCCACACGGCCCGGGAGCTGGCCAAGGTGACGGCTGCCTCTCTCGCCTCCGCGGCCGTGATGGTGGTGGTCGTCGAGCTGGTGGCCGCGGCCATTGGACCGGGCACCACCCGCGCCCTGGTGCAGCTCCTGGCCGGCGGGGCCTCGGGGGCGGTGGCCTTCCTGATGGCGGCCAGGGCTCTGCGGGTGGAGGACCTGGCCTTGTTCCGCCAGCTCCTCCCCCGCCGGGGCCAGGGCGCGCCCGGGGAACCCTCGCTACCCTGACGCCATGGTCACGGCGGAGGCGGGCCCAAGCTGGAGGGCAGTGAGGTGAGCACCAAGTGAGGACCACAGGCCGTCGCTGGGCCGTCGTGGCCGTGGCCGTGGCCATCTCGCTGGTGGGCACGTCGGGGGTGGCGGCGGCCTGGGCCACCAACTACGACCGGCGCCACCAGGGCCACCTGCCGCCTTCGACAGTCATCGGGGGCGTGGAAGTGGGCGGCATGTCCATCGAGCAGGCCGCCGACCGGGTGAGGGCCGAGCTGGAGGACCCCCTGCGCCGCCCCCTGCGCCTGGTGGCGGGCGGGACCGAGGTGACCACCACCGCGTGGGACCTCGGGCTGCGCGTCGACGTTGTCGCGGCCGTGGCCAAGGCGGCTGAAGGCACCGGCGGCAGCCTGTTGACCAGGGTCTGGCGACGGGCGGCCGCACCCTCGCCGGTGCTCGTCGAGGCCCGGCCCACCTGGCAGCACGAGGTGCTCGATGCCGCCCTCGAGGCCGTGGCCGGCCAGGTGCGGGTCGACCCCACCGAGGTCGAGCTCGACTCCTCGTCGGGCTGGCTGCGCACGGTGGGGGCCAGGCCCGGGGTGGAGCTCGACGTGGAACGGTCCCGCCGAGCCGTGCTCGACGGGCTGCTGCCGGGCGACGAGTCGTTGCGGCTCGTGACCCGCAGGGTGGAGCCCTCGGCCGACGACCGGGGCCACCAGGCCATCCTGGTGAGGACCGGGGAGAACCGCCTCTACCTCTACCGCAACGGCACGATCGTGAGGGACTGGCCGGTGGCCACCGGCAAGCCCGGGCACGAGACCCCGGCCGGCCATTGGCGCATCGTGGACAAGATCGTCAACCCCACCTGGTACAACCCCGGCAGCGCCTGGGCCCGGGGCATGCCGGCTCGCATCGGCCCCGGTCCCAACAACCCCCTGGGCACCCACGCCCTCCAGCTCGACGCCCCCTTGATCCTCATCCACGGCACACCCGACCGGGCCTCGATCGGGTACAACGCCTCCCACGGCTGCGTGCGCATGCTGGCCGAGGACGAGCTCGAGCTGTTCGAGATGGTCTCCGTAGGCACCCCGGTGGTCATCGTGCACGCCGGCCAGGCCCAGGCCCGCACCGACAACCCGGTCACCGCCACCGCCGAGCAGGCCGCCGCCGTGCAGTTCTGAACCTGTCGAATAGACGCAGATGCCCAGCTGCCGTGCGGAGCACGTGGAGTTCACCAGCGCTTCGACCCACCGGCTTCTTCATCGGTGCCCACGCGGCGGTGGCCGAGCGCGACCGGCGACGTGTCAGGCGGCTGCCGGTTGCTCCCTCGAGCCGGCGAGAGCCGGCTCGAGGGCGATGTCGAGGACCTGGCGGACGTCGTCGACGAGGTGGAAGGTCATCTGGGCCCGGACGGCCTCGGGCACGTCGTCGAGGTCAGCCCCGTTGCGACTGGGCAGGATGACCTCGCGCAGGCCGGACCGGTGGGCGGCCAGCACCTTCTGCTTGACGCCGCCGATAGCCAGCACCCGGCCCTGGAGGGTGACCTCACCGGTCATGCCCACCGTGGGGCGCACGGGCCGGCCCGTGACCAGGCTGGCCAGTGCAGTGGTCATCGTCACGCCCGCCGAAGGGCCGTCCTTGGGCACCGCGCCCGCGGGCACGTGAAGGTGGAAGCGTGACGGGCCGTCCCCCGCGCCCAGGTCGGCCGACCGGGAGCGCACCCACGACAGGGCGATCTCGGCCGACTCCTTCATGACCTCCCCCAGCTGGCCGGTCAACACCAGGCGAGGGCCCTCGCCCCCAGGCAGGCCGGTGGCCTCGATGAACAGCACGTCGCCGCCCACGCCCGTGACCGCCAGGCCGGTGGCCACGCCCGGGACGGCCGTGCGCTCGGCCGCCTCGAAGAAGTGGCGGGGGCGGCCCAGGTAAGCGGCCACGTCGTCGGCCCCCACGGTCACCGGCACGGCCTCGTCGCCGGAAGCCACCTTGGTGGCCACCTTACGCAGGAGCTTGCCCAGCTCCCGTTCGAGGTTGCGCACCCCGGCCTCTCGGGTGTAGTCGGCCGTGATGCGCCGGAAGGCGTCGTCGGAGACCACGCACTCCTCGGCCCCCAAGCCGTTGCGTTCGAGCTGGCGGGCCATCAGGTGGTCGCGGGCGATGGCCACCTTCTCGTCCTCGGTGTAGCCGTCGAGGGCGATGACCTCCATGCGGTCCAGCAAAGGGCCGGGGATGGTCTCGACCACGTTGGCGGTGGCGATGAACAGCACCTCGGACAGGTCGAGGTCGACTTCGAGGTAGTGGTCGCGGAACGTGTGGTTCTGGGCCGGGTCGAGGACCTCCAGCAAGGCCGAGGAGGGGTCGCCCCTCCAGTCCGAACCCAGCTTGTCGACCTCGTCGAGCAGGAACACGGGGTTCATGGTGCCCGCCTCCTGCAACGCCCGGACGACCCGACCGGGCTGGGCGCCGACGTAGGTGCGCCGGTGGCCCCTCACCTCGGCCTCGTCCCGCACGCCTCCGAGGGCGACCCGGACGAACTTGCGGCCCAGGGCGCGGGCCACCGATTCGCCCAGCGAGGTCTTGCCCACCCCGGGCGGGCCCACCAGGGCCACGATCGCCCCTGAGCCCCGTCCGCTGACCGCCGGCAGGCCGCGGTCGGCCCGCAGCTTGCGAACGGCCAGGTACTCCACGATCCGGTCCTTGACGTCCTCCAGGCCGGTGTGGTCGGCGTCGAGCACGGTACGGGCCTCGGCCACGTCGAGCCGGTCCTCGGACCGTTCGCCCCACGGCACCTCCAAGACGGTGTCGAGCCACGTCCTGATCCAGCCGTGCTCGGGGCTCTGCTCGCTGGTGCGCTCGAGCCGCCCGATCTCCCGCTCGACCGACGCCCTCACGTCGTCGGGCGCGCCCGACTCGGAGAGCCGGCGGCGGTACTCCTCGACCGCCCCCTCACCGTCGTCGCCTTCACCCAGCTCCTTGCGGATGGCGGCCATCTGCTGGCGCAGCAGGAACTCCCGCTGGGTCTTCTCCATGCCCTCGGTCACGTCCTGGTGGATCCGGGCCTTGAGGGCGAGATCGGCCAGCACGCCGTTGGCCCAGGCCAGCACCTTCTCCAGGCGCTCCTCGACGTCGACGGTCTCCAGCAGCTCGACCTTCTGCTCGAGGGTCAGGTCGGGCGAGTAGCCGGCCGTGTCGGCCATGGCCCCGGGTTCGTTGATGCCTCGGAACAGCTCGGACATGTGGCCCGCGCCCCGCTCGTCGAGGATGTTCTCGACCACGGCGCGGTACTCCCGGGCCAGGTCGGAGGCCCGCTGGCTGGCCGGCCCGGGGCGGACGGGCTCGACTTCGACCCACGTGGCCGGCCCGGCCGACAGCCCGGGGACGCCCACGCCGATGACACCCCGCTCGATGCCCCGCACGACCACGACCTTGGTGCCGTTGGGCAGGTCGCCCCGGTCCTCGATCTTGGCGATCGTGCCCACCCGGGCGAACCGGTCGTCGATGCGGGGGACCATCACGATGCGGCCCTCGGAGCCGTCCGAGGCCCCCACCGCGGCCCGGGCCTCGGGGCTCTCCAGGGCGATGGTGACGACCATGCCCGGGAGCACCACGCCGGTCGCCAGTGGCAGCAGGGGCAGCGTCTGCGTCTTCAGGTCAGGCATGTGTTCCTCACGTCCGGTAAGCGGTACACACCGACAACGCCGGGCACCGGTACGCGATTCCCGGTCGCAGCCGCCCCGTACCCGCCGCCGGCGAGGCACACTGTCCAGATGGCTCTACGCGTCAAGGACCGGGTCGAGGCGGCCGACGACACACTCCGAGGTGTGCCGGCCGGCACCCCGGGCACGATCGTGGGCCAGTCAGGCCTGTCGTGGCTGCGCTATCGCGTCAACTTCGACAACGGCCGCGAGATCAACCTGGTCGACGCCCGCCGCCTACGCCCACTGGAGCTGCAGACCTAACCAAGAGCTCGTAAAGGTTCGCCTTGCGGTTCCGCTCGAACTCTGCGATTAAGCGCCAGGCGGCGCAGGGTGTCATTCCCATCTTGATCTCCTGCGCCTGAGAAGGGCGGCTGACACCCAGCTGCCGGTGAGGGTGATCCAGAGCACGAGGGCCGGGTAGTTGAGATTCTGCGCTCCGAGAACCCACCCTAGGATAAGGACGGCGACGCCCACTCCGACGAACCCTTGTACGGCGGTGATCGTGTACCTGCAATCCCAGGCATGAACGCCGACTCGCCCACAATGCCGACACGCGTCCTTCATCAGGGCACACAGGGCGCTATAGATGTCGCGACCGAGCTCCCTAAGGATACGCGACGAGCCCAGCCTGCAAGTCCACCAGTGGTATTCGCTGCGACGCCTTCGGCGGCCGCACTTGCTAACGCTGACGCGACCGCGCCTGCACCTATCCCCGTTCTTGAGCAATCAGAGTCGGCAAAGTTGCCCGCCGTCGATGCGAGGACGGCCACAAGCACCGAGGCGGCGGGAACGCCGGCCGGCGCAAGGAGGACCGCTGAGGCGGCAGCTACCACCCGTAGTGTGTCATCGGCATAGCCTCGGTCGACATATGCCTGGTGTGCCTGGGCGATCGGGTTAGTGTTCTCGGCCATGCAGTTGCACTCGTAGCTCTCGCGGTCCTGGCGCTTGAGGTCCCCGGCGGTGGCGTAGTCCACGACCGCCCGGACGGCGGCGCCGGCGCAGTGGTGGGGGTGGCGCCACGAACAGTGCGTCCCCGTCAGGTCCAAGCCGTTCACCGGGTCGCCGCAGACGTAGTCGTAGCTGTTGCACGATCCACCCTCCACGGAGTCGACGGACAGGAAGCGGCCGAGGGCGGGGACGTAGGGCGGGCGCCCATCTGAACGACGGTGGTGGGCAGGCCGTGGTCGGTGGGGCGCTGGTGGGAGCCCAGCCAGCCGTAGTCGTAGTCCCCGTCGGAGTTGTCGGGCGGGGGGCCGGTGCCGTCGGGGGTGTAGGCGTGCTTGGTGGTGCCCACCGGAACGTGCAGGCCCAAGAGCGACCCGGCGTAGGTGGCGGTGGCCGCCGTGTGGCCCCCCACGTCGGGGTAGCTCCACACGTCGGTGAGGGCCAGGGGGGGTGTGACCACCAAGCGGCGGGTGAGCACCGGCCCCCGGCCAGGGCCACGGTGGCCTCGACGGGCACGTCCTGGCCGTCGAGTACGGCCGAGGGGCTGTCGCCCGGGCCCCGGTGGGCGTAGCGCACGGTGCCCGAGGCGTCGGTGCGGGCCACCACCCGACCGGTGGCGTCGCGGGCATAGGTGACGGTGGCCGTGCCCTCGGTGGTGGCCACGTGACGGCCGGCCCCGTCGAAGGACAGGGCGGCCGCCCCCAGCGCGGTGGTGTTGCCGTGGTCGTCGTAGGCGATGGGCCCCAGGCTAGGCGAGGCCCCGACCAGGCGGTCGGCGTGGTCGTGGCCGAAGGTGGTCAAGGCCCACGAAGCCCTGGCGGGCTCCGTGTTCAAGTGTGCGGCATGGCCCGGACCGTCAGGGCTAGGCGACCGGCGGCCTAAGGACGCCCTTGACCGCCATTACGTCCCGGCCTGTCGCCGGGACATCGCCGTGGGCGCTGTCCGTCGCCTTCAGCCGGTACGCCGGGCTCAACCGCGTGCAGGCGATCCGCTGCTTGGCGGGTCAGCTCAGCGCCCGGATCAGCAGCCCAAGCAGAAGCCCAGCTCCAGCCACCAGTGATATGGACACGCCGATCCAGCGAGACCACTTGCCCAGCATGGCGAAGTGAGCTATCGGCTCATCGGCATCAGTTCCTCGTCCCCAGACAGTGAACTCGAGCCCGGCGAGCATCAGGATCACGCCAACCAGGAGGACCCCACCGCAGGCCGTTAGAAACGTTCGCATGGCAGACCCCTAGAAGTATGAACCAAGGAAGTGGATATCGGCCCCCACCACCTGGCCCCCGCCTGGCCCGGGGCCGGGTCGGCCCGGGAGGCCGGGGCTCCGTGCCGTCGGGTCGTTCGCATCGGGGCCCGTCTCCTCTGCTGCGCACCGCCGGGCCCGGAGAACCGCCGGTCCCGCCGCGTCCGCTTCTCGTGTGCCGGCACGGGCGCCCCTCCGACGGAGCGACAGCCCGTCCGGCGGCCGGCCGTTGCGGTCAGGTGGGGCCGTCGAGAGGGAGGCGTACCTCGAAGCGGGTGTCGCCGGGCTCGGACCGCAGCCGCAGGTCGCCGTGGTGGCGCTGGACGACCACCCGGTAGGCGATGTCGAGGCCGAGGCCGGTCCCCTTGCCCACCTCCTTGGTGGTGAAGAAGGGCTCGAAGACCCGCCGCTGGTGCTCGGGGGCGATCCCCGGCCCGGTGTCGCGCACCTCCACCAGCAGGTGGTCGCCGTCGCGGGCCGTGCGGATGGTGAGGGTGCCGTGGCCGTCCATGGCGTCCACCGCGTTGTCGATCAGGTTGGTCCACACCTGGTTGAGCTCGCTGCCATAGGCCAACACCTCGGGGAGCGAGCGGTCGTAGTCGCGCACCACCTCGACGCCGCCCCGCAGCTTGTGGCCCAGCATCACCAGCGTGCTCTCCAGCCCGTCGTGCACGTCGGTCTCGGCGTGGGGGGCGCGGTCCATGTGGGTGTACTCCTTCACCGACGCCACCAGCGCCGAGACCCGTTGGGCCGAGTCCTCGACCTCGTCGACCAGCGAGTTGACCTCGACCCGGGCCACCACCCAGCGCAGGGCCGGCCCCAGCTTCTCGCCCGTCACCTCGGCCATCCTCGCCAGCCAGTCGGTGCCGATGCCGGCGTTGGCCAGCACGGGGGCCAGCTCCCACGGCCCCTCGACACCGTTCTCGTCCAGCCACTCCCCCAGTTCGTCCTCGGCGTCGCCGGCCTCCAGGGGGCTCAGGGGCCCGGCCGCCCGGGCGCTGGCGGCCGCCTCCTCCCACAGTGCGACCACCTGGGCGAAGGCTTCGGGGTCGACCCGGCCCACGAGGTGGGACACCGCGCCCTGGGACTCGGCCAGGCGCCGGCGCAGGGACTGCGATGCCCGCACAAGCGCCGACGCCGGGTTGTTGAGCTCGTGGGCCATGCCGGCCGACAGCTTGCCCAGGGCGAACAGCTTCTCGCGCTGGCCGGTGATGGCCTCGATGTTGGTGAGACCCAGGAACAGGCCGTCGAGCAGGTGGGTGGCCATCGGGAACCAGCGCCGCAGGGCGTCGGCGAAGTCGTCGGCCCCCAGCTCGAAGAACCGCGACTCCCGGACGGCCCGCATGCTGTTGGAGTAGGCCTGGTCGCCCATCGACGGCACGAACGCCCGCGTCGCCCCGGCGTAGGCCCCCCGGTGGTCGCTGGCCAGGATCACCACGTCGTCGGGACCGACCCGCTTGAGCAACTGCACCTCGCCCGAGAGGAGCACGAAGAAGCAGGTGGCCGGTTCGCCCTCGCGGTAGACGAACGAGCCTTCGGCGTACTCGGTGGTTCGGCCCAGCCCGGCCAGGTGGGCCAGTTGGCCCTCGTCGAGGGCGTCGAACAGAAAGCAGGTCCGGATCTCGTCGATGATCCCGGCCTCGGCGGCTCCGCCCGCGGCCCCGCCCGCCCCGCCTCCGCCCGAGCCGTCGGTCACAGGTGCTCCAGGTACCGGTGGACCAGGGTCACGGCCATGGCCCCCTCCCCCACCGCCGAGGCCACCCGCTTGACCGACTCGTGGCGCATGTCACCCGCGGCGAACACCCCGGGAACACTCGACTCCAGGTAGTAAGGCTGGCGGTCGAGGTCCCAGCCCGGCGGCGGGCGCCCATCCACCAGCACATCGGGGCCGGTGAGGACGAACCCCCGGCTGTCACGGCGCACGTCCTCGCCCAGCCACTCGGTGCGGGGGGCGGCGCCGATGAAGACGAACAGCCACGACGCGTCGATCTCCTGCTGGTCGCCCGTGACCCGGTCCCGGAGCAGGAGGCGCTCGAGGTGGCCCTCGCCCGATGCCCCCACGACCTCCACCCCTGTCCTCACCGACACGTTCTCCAGTTCGGAGATCTGGGCGATGAGGTAGTGCGACATCGACTTCCCGAGGTCGTCACCCCTCACCAGCAGGGTCACGTGGCGGGCCCAGCGGGCGAAGTAGACGGCCGCCTGGCCAGCCGAGTTGGCGCCTCCGACCACGAACACGTCGTCGTCCTTACAGCTCATCCCCTCGGTCGTCGCCGCCCCGTAGTACACGCCCCGGCCCGCGAACTCGTCGACCGGCTCCAGGCGGGTGTAGGACACGCCTCCCGTGAGCAGGACCGTGTGAGCGGCGACGTCGTCCCCGCTGGCCAGGCGGACGACCCGCCCAGCCCCGCACCGCTCCACCCCCACGGCCTCGGCCACCAGCAGCATCTCGGCCCCGAACCGCCGAGCCTGGGTGGCCGCCCGCCGGGTGAGGTCGGCGCCTGACAACCCCGAGGGGAACCCCAGGTAGTTCTCGATGCGCGAGCTCTGGCCCGCCTGTCCGCCCACCGCGTCACGCTCGATCAGCAGGGTGCGCAGGCCCTCCGACGCGCCGTACACGGCCGCCCCCAGGCCCGCAGGGCCGGCCCCCACCACCACCAAGTCGTAGAAGGGCAGGCCCGGCGCGCTGGACAGGCCCAGGGCAGCCGCCAGCTCGCCGATCGACGGCGAGTGGAGCGCCTGGCCGCCGGGCGGGAGCACGAGCGGGAGCCGGTCCCGACCGGCCCCGTCCCCGGCCCCGTCCCCGGGCCCGTTGCCGCCCAGGAGGCGGGCCGCGCCGGGGTCGCGTTCGGCGTCCAGCCACTGGAACGGGACGAGGTTGCGAGCCAGGAAGTCCTTCACCGCGTGGGACCGGGCCGACCAGCGGTGGCCCACCACCCGCACGCCCTCGAACGGCGGCGGGTGCTGAGCGGCCCAGTCCTCCAGCAGGTCGTCGAGCACGGGGTAGAGCTTCTCCTCGGGCGGGTCCCACGGCTTGAGCAGGTAGTAGTCGACCTTCACGTCGTTGATGGCGGCGATCGCCGCGTCGGTGTCGGCGTAGGCCGTGAGCAGCACCCGGCGGGCCGTCGGGAAGATGGCCCGGGCCTCGTCGAGCAGCTCGACGCCCGTCATGTCGGGCATGCGCTGGTCGGCTAGGAGCAGCGCGACGCGGTCGTCGCGCGCCCTGAGCTCGTGGAGGGCGTCGAGGGCCGAGGCCGGGCTCTCGGCCCTCCTTACGCGGAAGCGCTCGCCGTAGCGCTGGCGCAGGTCCCGGGCCACTGCCCGGGACACGCCCGGGTCGTCGTCGATCGTGAGCAGCACAGGGGGGGCCACGGGCGGCATTCTCCCACCCGGCGCCCGGGTGCTCCCGCGATCAGGCCAGGAAGCGGCGCAGGTCGGCGAAGCGCTCGGGGACGGGCCGGTACCAGACCCACCGGCCCCGCTTCTCCCCGGTGATCAGGCCGGCGTCGGCCAGGACCTTGAGGTGGTGCGACACCGTGGGTTGGGAACGGTCCAGCGGTTCGACCAGCTCGCACACGCACGCCTCCCCGGCAGGAGCCGAGGCCAGCATGCTCAGCAGGCGGAGCCGCACCGGGTCGCCCAGGGCCGAGAAGTCACGGGCCAGTGCCTCGGCCTCGGCCTCGGCTAGCGGCGAGGTCAGCCCGGCCGGGCAGCACTCGTCGGCGATCACCGCCACCGGCCGCCGCCCCGGCCTCGAAGGCACCACCGCTCCGTCCACTGGCATCACCTATTGACATTCATCGATGGATAGGATCTACTACTGATCGAAGACAGTCTATCTATCAAGGAGGGCCCAGCATGGACCAAGGGAAGCTGGAGGGTTCGAGGGTGCAGCTCGCCCTCAACGTCGAGGACATCGACACGGCCGTCGACTTCTACTCCAAGCTGTTCGCCACGGCACCGGCCAAGCGCCGAGCGGGCTACGCCAACTTCGCCATCGCCCAGCCGCCGCTGAAGCTCGTGCTGTTCGAGCAGCCCGGCAAGGGGGGAACGATCAACCATCTCGGCGTTGAGGTGGGCTCGAGCGAGCTCGTGGGCGCGGCCCAAGCCCGCCTGGCCGGCGAGGGCCTGGCCACGGCCACCGAAGAGGGTGTGGCCTGTTGTTACGCCCGCCAGGACAAGGTGTGGGTCGACGGCCCTTCGGGCGAGCCGTGGGAGATCTACACGGTCCTCGAGGACGTGGAGATGCCCGGTGGTTCCCTGCGCACCGTCGACCCTGAGACCGGGGCCGTGTGCTGCGCCGAGACGGTCACGGCCGAGGACGGCACGACCACGGTCAAGGCCGGTACCTCGGCGTGCTGCTGATCGGTTGGCCCCAGCCGCGGGGCAGGGCCGCTTGAGCACCGACCTGCCCCGCCGGGCCACGGCCGAGGCCCTGGGAACGGGCCTGCTGGTCATGGCCGTCGTCGGCTCGGGGATCGCCGCTTCGCGGCTGTCCCCGGGCGACACCGGGCTGCAACTCCTGCAGAACGCGGCAGCCACCGCTGCCGCCCTGGTCGCCATCATCCTGGCTGTCGGGCCCGTCTCGGGCGCCCACCTCAACCCGGTGGTCACCCTGGCCAACCGCGCCCTGGGGGCCATGTCCAACCGGGAGGCGGCGGCCTACGTGGCCGCCCAGGTGGCCGGGGGGGCAGCCGGCGCAGTCGTGGCCAACGTGATGTTCTCGGTGGGCCCCGTCACCATGGCCACCACCGACCGCTCCTCGCCCGCCCTGTGGACCAGCGAGATCGTGGCCACCTTCGGCCTGTTGCTGGTCATCTTCGGGGTGGTCCGCTCGGGCCGGGCCTCGGTCGCCCCGTTCGCCGTCGGCGCCTACATCGGGGGGGCCTACTTCTTCACGTCCTCCACCAGCTTCGCCAACCCGGCGGTCACCGTCGCCCGGGCCCTGTCGGACACGTTCGCAGGCATCAGCCCGGGCTCGGTGCCGGCCTTCGTGACCGCCCAACTCGTGGGCGCGGCACTGGCCGTGGCCACCGTGGCCTACCTGCACCCTGCGCCCGCCGAGCTGGCCGCCGACACCGTCCTGCCCCGCCCGGGCGACTGATCGAAAGGAGAAACCAGTGACCAATACCGACGAGGTCCCCCTCGAGCAGAGGGCCCTGCTGCACAGCGCCGCCCTACGGCTGGCCGACGAGTTCGGCGGGACGTTCGGGCCCGAGACCATCGAGATGTTCCTCACAACCAGCTACGACCAGTTCGCCACCCGGGCCACGGTGGCCAACTTCCTTCCCCTGCTGGCCGAACGCTTCGCCCGCCAGCGCCTGGCCGCGCTGGCCCGGGTCGAGGGCCGGGCCGTGGGCGGCGTGCCCGTCGTCCTGTTCCTGTGCGTGCACAACGCCGGGCGTTCGCAGATGGCCCTCGGGTGGTTCAACCACCTGGCCGGCGAACGGGCCGTGGCCTGGTCGGGCGGGTCCGAGGCCGGGGCCGAGGTCAACCCGGCGGCCGTGGCGGCCATGGCCGAGGTCGGCATCGACATCTCCTCTGAGTTCCCCAAGCCCTGGACCACCGAGATCGTCCAGGCGGCCGACGTCGTCGTGACCATGGGCTGCGGGGACGCCTGCCCCTTGTTCCCGGGCAAGCGCTACGAGGACTGGGTGCTCGACGACCCCTTCGGCAAGACCGTCGAGGCCGTCCGCCCCGTTCGCGACGAGATCGGCCGCCGGGTCCGCGACCTGCTCACCAGCCTCGGGGTACCGACCGCCTGAGGGCCTACCGGGCCGCCCCCGGTCCGCCGGCCACGCCTACGAAGGGAGGCGTGAGGCGTTGTTCATTTGCTGGCCATGCGGGGCCAATGGTGCCGTAACCCCGGGCCAGTATGTTGACGGCATGGCCCTCACTGCATACAACGACGATCCTGCGGCCGTTCTCCGACTGGCCCAGGAAGAGACGCTCACGTCTCCTCGGCTTCATTACAGCCTCCTTTCGCGAGCCCTTTTCGCCTCTCTCGACCTCTTCTACGGGCGGCGCCGCAGCCTCTCGAAGTTCCGGGTGCTCGAGGTCGTGGCTCGGGTGCCCTACCAGGCGTGGGAGAGAGTGGGCTACATCGCCCTGACCCACACGCACCCGTGGCCCCAGCGTGCCCGGCGGGTGTTCCGCCGGGTGGAGGAGAGCCGTCACCAGCAGGACAATGAGCAGTGGCACCTGTTGATCATCGAGGAGCAGATCCGGCGGTCAAAGGTGCGAGAGAGCATCCTGTGGTACCGGGTCGTACCACAAGTGCTGGCCATGCTCGTCTACCAGGTGTCGGTGGTGCTATTCGTGGTCAAACCAGCGTGGAGCTACCGGCTCAACGCCGAGTTCGAGGACCACGCCGAGCACGAGTACATGCAGTTCGTGGCCGAGTGCCCCGAACTGGAGGACATGGCGTTCGTGAGCCAGTTCGCCCCCGACTACGGGTACTTCGCGTCCATGGCCGACTTCTTCCGCCAGGTCGGTCTCGACGAACGCCACCACAAGCTGGAGAGCCTGGCCGCGCTCACCTCCCCCCGCCTGGGCTGAGGCACTAGACGGGGTTCAGAGCAGGTCGGCCAGGGCGCGGGCCGCCGTGTAGGCGGCGACGAGCACCAGCAGGGTGGCGAAAGCCCGCACCAGCAGCCGGGCGGGCAGGCGGTCGGCCACCCGTGACCCGGCCAGGGCCCCGGCCACGGCGGCCACCGTGAACGGGCCGGCCACCGCCCAGTCCACCCCCTGGTCGCCCAACCGGGCGACCAGGGCCAGGGCGGAGTTGATGGCGACGACCAGGATGGACGTTCCGATGGCCACCGGCATGGTGAAGCCCATTACGAGCGTCAGCGCGGGCACGATGATGAACCCCCCGCCCACTCCGAACAGCCCAGTGAAGAACCCGACCACGGTCCCCACAGCGAGCACCTTGGCCACCGTGGGCCCGTCGAGGCGCAACCCGCCCACCGAACGCTCCCCGGGGGTGGCCAGGGCCAGGGCCTGGCGTTCGCCGGCGCGGGTGCACGACGGGCACCCCGTGACCATCCGCCAAGCAGCCACCAGGACCAGGGCGGAGAAGGCCAGCAGCAGCACGTCGGGGTCGAGGCCGCGGTTCAGGGCCGACCCGGCGAACGAGCCGCCGACGCCGGCCAGGCCGACCACCGTGCCGGGGCCGGCCATCACCCGCCCGGCTCGCCAGTGGCCGACCACGCTGGCCACCGCGGCCACCCCCACGACCAGCAGGCTGGTGGTGGTCGCGGCCCGCACGGGCTGGCCGGCGGCGTAGACGAGCACGGGGACAGCCAGGATGGAGCCGCCGCCACCCAGGGCCCCCAGGGACAGGCCGATCAGCAGCCCGAGGGGGGATACGAAGAGGGCCTTCACCCGTGGGCCCGCAAGCCGGTGGCCGTCAGCCGTCCTTCACCGTCGGGAGGCCGGCAGCCGACCACGCGCTCATCCCACCGATGGTGTTGAGCACCGGGCGGCGGCCGTCGCGGGCCAGCAGGCTGGCGGCCACCGACGACCGGTAGCCCGACCCGCAGGTAACCGCCAGCGGGCGGCTGCCGCCGGCCACCTCGTCGAGGCGGCGAGGCAGCTCGGCTCCGGTCACGAACATCGCCCCCTCCACGTGGCCGGCGGCCCACTCGGCGGGCTGGCGGACATCGAGCAGGTCGACGTCGCCGGCCGCCAAGCCCGCCTGCAGCTCGTGCACGGTCATCTGGGGCAGGCGGGCCACGTCGTAGGCCGAGGTCCGCCACGCCTGCATACCCCCCGACAACCACCCGAGCGGGAGGTCGTAACCGATGCGCAGTAGCTCCCAGACCGCCGTCCACAGCTCCGACGGGGACGACAGCACCAGCACCACCTCGTCGCCGTCGTCGATAACCGTGCCCGCCCACGTGGCGAAGGCCGAGCCCAGCCCGACGTTGAGGGCACCGCGCACGTGGCCGCCGGCGAAGGCCTCCGCCGACCGGGTGTCGAGCACGACCACCCCGTCGGCCGCCATCTGCCCCAAGCGGGCCGGGGTAAGCGCCGGGGGCTCGCCCAGGGCACCCAGGGGGGAGACCCCGGCCATGTTCTGGCTGCGCATCCGCCTCCAGTAGGGCGGCACGGCCGGCAGGTTGTCGAGGCGCAGGCACTGCTCGACGAACTCACCCTTGGAGGAGACCTGGGAAAGGATGGCGTTGGTCCGCCGTTCGTAGCCGACCGTGGTCGACAGGCGGCTGCCGATGTTGCCCCCGCACAGCGAGCCGGCCACGTGGGTCGGGAACACCTCGACGTGGTCGGGCAGCTGCAGGATCTTGGACTGGATGGTGTGGCAGAAGACCTTGGCTGCCTCGACCGCCTGGTCGTGGCCGCCCAGCAGGTCGGGCCGGGCGAGGTCGCCGACCAGCAGGGCCCCGCCCGAGAGCAGAAGGGCCGGTTCGTCGGCGGACACGTCGCGGTCGTAGACGAGCAGCGAGATGTGCTCGGGGGTGTGGCCGGGCGTGTGCAACACCTCGAGGCCGACCTCACCCATCTCGATCTGCTGGCCGTCGCGCAAGGGCCGGTGGTCGTACCCCAGCTCGGCGGCCGACGAGCCCCACTTCTCCACTTCGGCCCGCTGGCCGACCTCGGTGAGGCCCGACAGGTAGTCGTTGTGGCCGTGGGAGTCGAGGGCGAAGGCGACCCGCAGGCCCTGGTCGCGGGCCACGTCGAAGTAGGGGCTCACGTCGCGCCGGGGATCGAAGACAAGTGCCTCGCCCGTGCTCTCGGCGCCCACGAGGTAGCTGGCGTGGCCCAGGCCGGGATGGTGGAACTGCTTGAAGAACACGGCCGGCTGCCTCGGATCAGCCCGGCCCGTCGAGGGAGGCCATGAACCGGTCGGCCTCCGCCTCGCTCCGGCCCTCGTCGATCAGGCGCTGGCGCAGGAACCCCCGCACCTCCTCGTCCGACGGCTCCCGGTCGCCGAAGTGGGCCTGCACGGCGAACAGGACACTGAGCAGCTCGGCCTCGAGCCTCTGGTGCTCGGCGGGACGGTCGTCGGCCGGGGGCTGGGCGTCGACCACCGACCCCTGCGAGCCGTCGGCTGCCACCAGTGCCCGGCCTTCGGCCACCCAGGCCTCCAGCCCGCCCTCGAGGCTTTCGGCCCCGAAGCCCTCGGCCTCGAGGTGGCGGGCGGCCGTGGCCGACCGGTTGCCCGAGCGGCACACAGTCACCACCGGCCGGCCCCGGTCGAGCTCGCGGTAGCGCTCCTCGATGTCGTCGAGGGGCATGTGGACCGAGCCCTCGATGTGGCCCGCCTCCCACTCGTTGGGCCAGCGCACGTCGACCACCTGGACCGCGCCGCCGCGAGCCACCAGTTCTGAGACGAGCATCCCGCCATCCTGCCAGCCGCCGAGGCATTAGCAGTACTGCACCAGCATCGGGTAGGGGTTCACGTTGCCCGTCCCGCCCGGGTGCATCTCGAAGTGGAGGTGGGGAGGGCCGCCGGCGGCATCTCCCGTGTTGCCCGCCGTGCCGATCACCGTGCCCGCTGACACCCGACCGCTGGCCCCGAAGGAGTCGAGGTGGGCCCCGAAGTAGCGGTTGCCGTCGTCGCCTGCCAGGAAGTAGGCGAGACCGCTCACGGCCCCGTCGCGGTGCGTGACGACTCCCCCGACGTGGGCCACCACGGGCGTGCCCCGGGGGGCGAGGATGTCGTTGCCCATGTGGCTGTAGCCGCCGCCCCGGGGCGCGCCGTAGTCGTTGCTGAATGCCAGCGGGCCCTGCACGGGGCACACCCAGCCTCCGCCCGCCGGGACGGCGGCCACCGCCGGGCTGGCGGCCGCGACCGGGGAGGGTGCGGCTGTGCCGGCGGGAGAAGCCCCTGCCCCTGCGGCGGGGCCTGCCCCGCCCGTCGGTGAGGCGGCCGCCTGGCGAGCCGCCGCTTGCCGGGCCTCGGCCTCCCGGGCGGCCTGGGCGCGGGCCGCCACCTCGGCCAGCCGGTCGATCTCGGCGATGGCCGCCTGGTTCTGGCGGCGCAACTGCTCGGCGGCGGCCTCCTGGTGGCCCATCTCCCGGGCCAGGACAGCCTGCTCTTCGACCATCACGGCCCGGTCGGCTCGGAACTGGCGCAGGGCGTCGGTGGACGCCCCCGCGATCACGTCGCTGTACCCCTGGGCCAGCACCAGCTCGTTGGCCTCGCTCATGCGCAGGAGGCGGGTCACGCCCGAGATCCCCTCCACGTAGAGGCGCACGGCCAGCTCCCGCACCCGGCCGTGGGCCTGGGCGGCCCGGGCCTCGGTGCGGGCCAGGCGCTGCTGGAGGTGGGCGACCGTGTCCTCGGAGCGGGCCAGCGCCTCCTCGGCGGCCGACAGGTCGGCGGCCACCTGGTTGGCCCGCTGGCGGGCGGCCCGCAGGTCGTCTTCCGCGGACGCACTGGCGGCTGGCCCCGCAGGCCCCGCCAACACGGCCACCAGCGCGGCCACCAGCGCAGCCACGGCCATCGCCGTCGGTCGCCGTCGCCCGGCCCTGGCCTCTCTCACCCCCGGAAGGTTAGGGGCCGGCCCCGCACGGGCGCGGTCACGACAGGACGAAGCCGACCACGAGATCGGCCACGGCCGCCGGGTGGGTGCGGTGGGCGATGTGGGAGTGGCCCTCGAGCTGGTGGAGCTTGGCCCCGGGCACGGCCTGGGCCGCCTGCTTGGTGGCTGCCCTCTGGGCTGCCGGACTGGCCGTCCCGTCCAGGACCAGCGCCTGGGCGGTGATGGTGTCGAACTGCCCCGGACGGTACGCCCAGTCCCTCTCGGCCCGGATCTCGCGGGGCACCACGGGCACGGCCGCCAGGCGGGCGTCCCAACCGGGGCTGGCCCGCACGAAGGCGATCTCGTCCTCGGTCAGCTCCACGATCCTCGCCAGCGTGGCCACCAGCGCGCCCTCCCGGTCGCCGGCCGCCAACGCGGCCTCGACGGCTTCGATGGCCTCGTCGGCGATCTCGCACCCCAGGCCCGGCTCGTAGAGGACCAGGTGGCTCACCCGGGAGGTCAGAGCGGCCCCGCCCATGGCGCAGTCGGCCCCGAACGAATGGCCCCACACGGCCACGGGCCGACCCGTGGGCCCGGACACTGCGTCCACCACCGCGGCCACGTCCTCGAACTCCCGCTCGATGGCGTAAGCCTGGCCGTCACCACTGCCGCCCCGGCCCCGCCGGTCGATGGCGAAGGTCGTGACCCTGTCAGCCAGTGCGGCTACGAACCGGGCGTCGCTGGTGTGGTCGTTCAGTGCGCCGTGGACCAAGACCAGCGGGGGCCCCGACCCCTCGGCCCACACGGCGATGGCCGTGCCGTCGGCCGATCTGACGTGGAAGCGGTCGGCAACCTCCCTGGTGTCAGCCATGGCGCGCCCTCCCCGTCGGCCGCCCCATCCTCCCGGGGCCCGGGCCCGGCTGTCAACGGCCGTTCAAGGGGTACCGGGTGACGTGCCGTAGACCCAGACCGGCGAGCCGATGGGCATGAAGTTCTGGTCCCAGATGAAGTCCATGGCCGCGTTGGTCACCCGGACGCAGCCGTGGGAGACGGGCTCGGGCGGGACCGACGAGTACCCATGGACGGCGATGCCGTCGTGATGGAAATAGATCGGCCGGTACAGCCTCCCGAGGTGGGAGACCTCGACCCCGTCGGCACTGCGGTAGACGTCCCATCGGCCCGGTGGGGTGTCGGCGACGTAGGTCTGGCCTTCGTAGGTGTAGGGCTGCTCGGTGCCCGTCGAGGTATTGAACGCCCACAGCACGGCGCCGTCGCGCACCACCAACAGGACCTGGTTGGTCTTGTCGATCTCCACCAGGTCGCCGCTGCTGCTGCGGGGCTGGGGACGCCCGGCCAGATCGAGAGCCGCGGCCGTGCCCGCACCTACCCGCCCGTCGACCTCCAGGCCGTTCGCCTTCTGGAAGGCGTACACCGCCTGGCGGGTGAGCCGTCCGTAGACGCCGTCGACCGGACCAACCCAGTACCCCAACGACTGCAGGCGCTGCTGTAGGGCCTCCACGTGCGGTCCCCGGTCGTCGACCTCGGCCACCTGGGTACCACCGTGGGCCAACCAGTAACCGTCGCCCCCCGGGTGGGCGGCGATGGCCACGGTGGCGGCCCGCTCCTCGGCGTCGCGTGCCGCCGCCGACCCCAGGTCGGGCACACCGAAGGGGTAGATCTCCCCGCCCCGGTCGACCAGCCAGTAGCCGTCGCCGTCGTCGCTGGCGGCCATGGCCACCACCGGGTCGTCGAGCCGGCGCCCCCCGTGTGAACCCACGAACTCGGCGTCGCCGTAGGTGAACACGCCCCCGTCCGACGCCACCAGCCAGTAGCCGTCGCCTGATCCGGCGGCGGCCATGCCTACGACCGGCTCGGCCAGGACCTGGCCCCCCCGGGACCCGAAGAACCCGGCGTCGCCGTAGGTGAAGATGCCGCCGTCGGCGGCCACCAGCCAGTAGCCCTCGCCCGACGGGGTGGCGGCCATGCCGACGATGGGCTGGAGCAAAGGCTGGCCGCCCCGGGACCCGAAGAACCCGGCGTCGCCGTAGGTGAAGACGCCGCCGTCGGCGGCCACCAGCCAGTAGCCCTCGCCCGACGGGGTGGCGGCCATCCCGACGATGGGTTGCACGAGGGGCTGGCCGCCCCGGGACCCGAAAAAGCCGGCGTCGCCGTAGGTGAAGATGCCGCCGTCGGCGGCCACCAGCCAGTAGCCCTCGCCCGAAGGGGTGGCGGCCATGCCGATCACCGGCAGGGCGAACGGGAACCCGGCAGCAGGCCCGTGCTGGCCGGCCGCCCCGAAGGCCGAGACCGTGTTGAGCTCCACGGTGTCGGCCTCCGGGGCCTGGAGTTGGGCGGAGGCGATGGACGCGGGGCCGGTCAACCCGGCTACGACCAGCACCGCGACCGCCCCCACCACCATCCGCCGGGCGCGGCTGCGGAGCATGAGACGTCCGTCCATCCAGTGCCACTACCCTCGGACATGACGGCTGCGTGATCAGTCGAGCGCGATCGGGTTACGGCTCGTTCAACGCATCGGGGGTGCCCCGTCGGTGGTCGCCCTCTGCACGACCAGCGCCCCGACCTGGCGCCCGACGTCCATTCCGACCTCGTTGTCGAGCCGCCAGTGGATGCCGCCCCACAGCCTCGAGTTCGAAGCCTCCTCGGCCTTGCGGTGGAACTCGGCCGCGTCGGAGGGGAAGAGGTGGGCCAGCACCTCGGCCGCGGCGGCCGAGTAGGTGGCATGCCCTGAGATGTAGGACGGGAAGAAGGGCGTCTCGATGTAAGGCGACCACGACGGGTCGAGCCCGATGTCGCGGACGCCGTTCTCGGGCCTGGGGTCCCAGTAGGTGTACTTGGTGTCCCAGGCGGCGATGCCGGCGTCGGACTGGGCCACGTTGACCATGGCAAGAACACGTTCCGCTTGGGGCTCGGTGGGCTGGCGGTCACGCAGGTAGGCGAGCACCACGTTGATCCACACCCCGGGTGGCAGGGGCGTTCCCTCGCCGCCCGCCCAGAACGTGGCGATGCGCTTCTGCTCGTCGGTGAGGGCCGCCTTCACGGCCACGATCTCCTCGGCCTGGGCCCGGAACTCGGGCGAACCGAGGACCGGGGGCGGCCCCGGGCGGAACTGGTCGCCCGACGTCAGGACCCAAGGCTTCCACTGGCCGGCGCACGGCTGGACAGGGTTGGCCACGCTGCCCGGCGGGGGGTCCCAGTAGCGGCCCGCAGGCCCGGGCCGGCGAGCGTTGCAGGGGTCCTCCGCCCTGTCGGCCTGGGCGTAGGCGATCACCTTCTCGGCCACCTGCCGGCCCAGTTCAAGACCAGCCTCCACGTCGGAGCGGCGGTTCACGCCCGCGTACAGGCGCGACTCGGCCGCTTGGTCGGCCAGCTCGTCGAGGCGGAGCTTGGGCCGTTCGGGGAACAGGTAGGCCAGCACGGTCGACGCCGCCCCGGCGATGGCCGCGTGCTCGCTCGGGTAGGACGGGTCGGGCCCAGGCGGCACGACATGGTCGACCACGCTGGGGGCCTCACGGTCGTAGAGGTACTTGTAGTGCCAGGTGGCGACCACCGCGTCGTAGACGGCCGTGCTCACCAGCGCGTAACCCCGCGACGCCAGAGGCGGGTCCTTGGCGCGGGCCGAGATGAACTCGAGGTTCATCTCCACCCAGGGCGTGCTTACGGGCTGGCCCAGCGAGGCCCACTTGCGCACCTGGTCGACGATCTCGGTCGTTCGCCCGTCGGCCATGTCCCGCAGCTCGGCGTCCTCGGCCTCCTCGGCGGCCGAGCCCTCGGCCGGGGGCGGGGGCACGGCGATCTCGTCGGGGCTGGTGAGCACCCACGTCCGCCAGGCGCCCGCCGTGGGCTCGGCCTGGCCGCCCGCCGAGGCCTCCTCGTCGGCCGAGCACGAGGCCGCGACCAGCCCCAACGCCACGAACAGCGCCGCCGTCCGAATGCTCCTACGGGTCATGCCGGCCCCCCTCATCGGTAGCTTGAGGTCACCGTAGCGATCGCCCCGTAAACGTCCCGTTGCCCCGCGTAACGCTGGCGCTATCACCCGCCTCGCCTCTCGCCGGTGCGTCAGCGCGACAGGAGACCCTGGGCGTGGCCGCGGACGTAGCCCAGCAGGGCCTCGGTGGTGGCCGAGGGGCGCAGGCCGCCTCGCCAGGCCACCGCCGTCGAGTGGCTGGGCAGGGCCGGGCGCAGGGGAAGCACGGCCACGGCCGGGCCCGGCGCGCTGGCCGGCAGGCGGGGGACGACCGACACGCCCAGCCCGGCGGCCACCAGCGCCCGGAGGGTGGGCATGCTGGTTGCCTCGGCCGCCACCTGGGGGGTGAAGCCCTCCGCCCCGGCCGCACCCAGCACGGTGTGGGCCAGGCCCGAACCCCGGGCCAGCAACACGAACGGCTCGTTGCGCAGCTCGGCCAGGCGGACCGACCGGCGGCCGGCCAGCGGGTGGCCGGTGCTGGCGATCACCACAAGTTCCTCGTCGAACAACCGCTCCATGACCAGGCCCTGGAGGTTCGGGCCGCCCGACGCCATGCCCGGCACGGCGTGGAGCAGGGCGAGGTCGAGCTGCCCCGTGCCCAGGAGGCGGGCCAGCTCTTCGGTGTTCTCCTCCCGCACCGAGATCTCGACGCGCGGGTGGGCCCGGTAGAAGTCCCCCAGCGCAGCCGGCAGCCACAACGAGGCCAGGGCGGGCAGGGCGCCCACCACCAGCCGGCCCCGGCCGATACCCGCGAACTCCCGCATGTGCTCGCGCGCCATGCGAGCCTCGGCCAGGACCCGCTCGGCCCGGGCCTGGAAGGCCTCACCTGCGTCGGTGAGGGTGACGGGCCGGGTGGAGCGGTCCAGCAGTTTGACGCCCAGCTCGTCCTCCAGCCGCTTCACCTGCTGGGACAGAGCGGGCTGAGCCACCCCCAGGACCTGGGCGGCGCGCGAGAAGTTGCGCTGGCGGGCCACCACCACGAAGTACTCGATCTGCCGAAGGTCCATCTAGCGCCCCTAGTATAACGATTCGGTATAGTTCAGGCGAGCATAGGCGCCAAGTCGTTATATTCCCCCGGAAGGCGGATCTGCCGCGCGAGGGAGGGGACCGTGATCGACGAGCAACTGCTGGACCGGGTGGTGGACTTCCACGGGCACATGTGCCCCGGGCTGGCCATGGGCATCCAGGCCGCCCAGATCGCCCTGCGGGAGATCGGGCCCCACGCCAAGGACGAAGAGGTGGTGGCCGTGGTGGAGACCGACATGTGCGGGGTCGACGGCATCCAGTTCCTCACCGGCTGCACGTTCGGCAAGGGCAACCTCCAGCACCGCGACTGGGGCAAGAACGCCTACAGCTTCTATCGCCGGTCCGACGGCAAGGCCATCCGCATCGTGGGCCGGCCCGACGCCTGGGCCCGCAACCCCGAACACCAGGCGCTGTCCGCCAAGGTACGGGCCAACATGGCCACCGACGAGGAGAAGGCCCGCTTCCGCGAGCTTCACCAGTCCGAGTCCAAGCGGGTCCTCGAGCTCGACCCCGACTCGCTGTTCGAGGTCCAGCCCGTGGCCGGCCCCGCTCCCCAGCGGGCCCGCATCCACGCCAGCGTCGTGTGCGCCCAGTGCGGCGAGGGGACCATGGAGACCCGCATCCGCCGCATCGCCGGCCGCGAGCTGTGCCCGCCGTGCTTCGACGCGGCCATGGCCGGCGACGAGCCGGTAGCCGCCCCGACCCGCCGTCCCGGTCAGTGACCAGTCCGGTGACCGACGTCATGAGCGGAGCCGCCGCGACCCGCTGGGCCGACGCACTGGCCGGTTGGGCCATACCTGCGGAGATCGTCGAAGCCGCCCCGGAGGGGCCGCCGTGGCGGTTCCCACCCGAGGTCTTCGCCTGGACACCCGAGCGATCGGCCTTCGAACGTCCGATGGTGACGCCCTCGCGCCAGCGGGCCCTTGAGGCCGTCGAGGGCGGTGGGACCGTTCTCGACGTGGGCGCGGGTGGGGGCCGGGCCAGCCTGCCCCTGGTGCCGCCCGCCAGCCGCGTGACGGCCGCCGACGCCAGCGAGGAACTGCTGGCCGCCTTTGCCGACGCCGCCCGCCGGGAAGGGGTCGAGTTCGAGACCGTGCTCGGGCGCTGGCCCGATATCGCCTCCGAGGTCGGGGCAGCCGACTTGGTCGTGTGCCACAACGTCTTCTACAACGTGCCCGACCTGGTGGCGTTCGCCCAGGCCCTCACCGAGCACGCTCGCCGCCGCGTGGTGGCCGAGATCACCATGGACCACCCGGCGTCCAACCTCAACCCCCTGTGGAAGGCCCTGCACGGCATCGACCGCCCGGCCGGCCCGACGGCCCTCGACGCTGTGGCCGTGCTGGAAGAGATGGGCCTCGACGTTCAGTGGGAGCAGTGGGAGCGCCAACTGGCCCCGTCCTACCGGAGCCGCGACGACGCCATCGCCTTCGCCCGCCGGCGGCTGTGCGTGGGCCCCGAGCGCGACGCCGAGATCGACGCCATCCTGCCCACCGACTACGAGCGCCCGCTGCGCCGTTCCGTGACCATCTGGTGGCCCGGCCAGGCGGGAGCCGGCTAGCCCCGGCTGGCCCCGGCCCGAGGACCCTCTTGCCCACCGAACTGGCCGAGCCCCGTACGGGCGCGCCCTCCACCGAGGATGAGCCCGCCACCCACCCCGCTCCGGCGCGGGGACGGCGCTACCGGGCGGCCGCCCTTCGTTCCATCGGGCTGTACGCGCTCACGATGATGGCCGTGGTCATGGTGGTCTTCGCCCTGCCCCGGGCCATGCCCGGCGACCCGCTGCGCGCCCTCGAGGACCCGGACAACAGCTACTACCTGAGCGACCCCGAGCTGCGGGCCCAGCTCCAGGAGTACTACGGGCTCGACAAGCCGCTGGTGGAGCAGTTCCGCAGCTACGTCACCGGCCTGGCCACCGGCGACCTGGGGTTCTCGATCGCCCGCAAGGCCGAGGTGTCCCATCTCATCCGCCTCCACCTCCCTTGGACACTGCTGCTCATGGGCGTCTCTCTGGCCCTCGCCTCCGGCCTCAGCTTCATGGCCGGGGTGGCGGCCACCTGGAAGCGGGGCCGGTTCGGCGACCGGGCCCTGACGATCGGGTTGACCATCGCCAGGGCCGTTCCCGAGTACGCGCTGGCGGCCGTGCTGCTGATCTCGTTCGCGGTGGTCGTGCCCCTGTTCCCGCTGGCCGGGGCCAAGACCCCGTTCAACGACTACACCGGGGCCCACAAGTACTACGACATCGCACGCCACATGGTCCTGCCCGTGACCGCCCTGACGCTCTCGCTCCTGGGCACCAAGTTCCTGCTCGTGCGCAACACCATGATCTCCACCCTGGGCCAGGACTACATGGTCCTGGCCCGGGCCAAGGGCCTGCCCGACCGGATGATGAAGTACCGCCACGCCGGGCGCAACGCCCTGCTCCCGTTCCTCACCGTCTTGGGGATCCAAGCCGGCTTCGCGGTCGGTGGCTCGGTGTTCGTCGAGACCGTCTTCGCCTACCCAGGCATGGGGACGCTGATCCTGAGGGCCGTCGAGGCTCGGGACTACCCGGTGCTGGAGGCGACCTTCTTGGTGCTGGCCCTGGTGGTGCTGGCCGTCAACCTCCTGCTCGAACTGATCTACGCCCGCGTCGACCCCCGGGTGGGGGCCGAATGACGGCCACCCTGTCGCCCCCCGGCGACGTCGACGCACCCGGGCCGGGCGGTGAAGTCCGCCAGAGCAGGCGGGACAAGCGCCGGTCACGTGCCAACAAGCCGCCGCGGCCGCCGTTCCCGGTCATCGGCTGGATCGGCCTGGCCATCGTCGGGGTGTTCGCGGCGCTGGCCCTGGCCGCGCCTTACCTGAGCCCCTACCGGACCATCGAGCTGGCGGGCCGCCCGCTGGAGGCGCCCAGCGGTAGCCACCTGCTGGGCACCAACGGGGTCGGCCAGGACGTGGCCACCCAGCTCCTCAGTGGGGCGCGGGTGTCGCTGTTCGTCGCCCTGGTGGCCGGAGGGGGCACCCTGCTGATCGGCGCCATCTTGGGCATGGTCGCGGGTTGGGCCGGAGGGACCACCGATGCCGTGCTCATGCGGATCGTCGACCTGGTGCTGGTGATCCCCAAGGTCCCACTGCTGATCGTTGTCGGCACCTACGCCGGGCCGGGGCTGGCGATGCTCTCGCTGATCATCGCCCTGACCGCCTGGCCCCCCACCGCCCGCGTCGTTCGGTCCCAGGTGCTGTCGTTGCGGCGGCGCGCCCACGTCAAGGCGGCCCTGGGGTTCGGGGCCAACTCGGCCCAGATACTGCGTCACCACATCCTGCCCGAGGTGGGCCTCATCCTGGTGGCCGGGTTCGTGGGGGCCGCCGGCCGGGCCATCACCTTCGAGGCGGGCCTGGCCTTCCTGGGCTTAGGGGACCCCTCGCGGGCCAGTTGGGGTGCCGTCCTGCGCGACTCGCTGAACTTCAGCGGCCTGTTCTTCACCCAGGCCTGGAAGTGGTGGCTGGTACCGCCGGTCGTGTCGATCAGCGTGCTCCTGCTGGGCGTGACGTTCCTGGGGATCGGGCTCGAGCAACGCATCAACCCCCGGCTGGTCCGCCACCAGGCGGGCGCCGCCCCCAGGGTGCGGGGCGCCCGGTGAACGGCATCTCGGTGTCGAACCTGCGGGTCACCTACCCCGGGCCGCCCCCGGTGCGGGCCGTCGACGACCTGTCCCTCTCGGTGGAAGCGGGCGAGTGCCTGGGGGTGCTGGGCGAATCGGGATCGGGCAAGTCGACCCTGGGCCGGGCCCTGCTCGGGCTGGCCAGTGACGCCCAGGTCGAAGGCGACATCCGCCTCGGCGACCTCGACCTGACCGGGCTCGACGAGAAGGGCTGGCGTGACGTCCGGTGGCGCCGGATCTCCATGGCCATGCAGTCGGCGGCTTCGCTCAACCCGGTGCTCACGATCGGCGTGCAGCTGGCCGAACCCCAGCAGGTACACCTGGGCCGGTCCCGGGCCGACGCCGATCAGCGCAGCGCCGAGGTGCTCACCCGGGTCGGGTTGGGCGACTGGGCGCTCCAACGCCACCCCCGCGAGCTGTCCGGCGGCCAGCGCCGCCTGGTGCTGCTCAGCATGGCGCTGGTGTGCGACCCCGAGGTCATCGTGCTCGACGAACCCACGGCCGGGCTCGACCCCGAGACCCGCAACGGGGTGCTCGACGTGCTCAAGCGGGTCCGCAGCGAGGACAAGCGGGCACTGGTGGTGATGAGCCACGACGCCGACGCCCTGGAGATGCTGGCCGACCAGGTGGCCGTGCTCTATCGAGGGTGGCTGGCCGAGACCGGCCCGGCCCGCGAGGTGCTCTCCCAGCCGCGTGGCCCCTACTCGTGGGCCCTGCTCAACGCCCGCCCGACCCTGGCCTCGGTGAAGGAGCTGCGGGGCATCCGGGGCGACCCGCCCAGCCCCACCCAGGTGGCGCCCGGCTGCCCTTTCACGGGGCGCTGCACCCAGGAGATCGACAGTTGTGCCCAGGGCCGGCCGCCCCTGCTGCCCCCGACCGGGGAGCACGGCCCCCGGCTGGTGGCGTGCGTTCGGGGTGGGGTCGTCCCCCTGCTGCGGGCCAAGGGCCTGACGAAGTCCTACGACGTGCCCGGCAAGCTCGTGCGCAAGGACAAGTTCAGGGCGGCCGACGACGTGAGCCTCGACGTCTACGAGGGCGAGGTGGTCGGCCTGGTGGGGGCGACCGGGGCCGGCAAGTCGACGGTGTCGTCGATGCTCGTCCGCCTGCTCGAGCCCGACTCGGGTTGCATCGAGCTCGACGGGCGCGACCTTCTGACCCTCAAGGGGGCGGACCTGAAGGCAGCCCGGCGCAGGGTCCAGCTCCTGTTCCAGGACCCGTTCGAGGCGCTCTCGGCCCGCATGACCGTCGGCCAGGCTGTGCAGGAACCGCTCGACCTCCAGGACATCGGCAGCCGCGACGAGCGGGAGCGCCTGGTCCGCGAGACGGTGCGGGCCGCCCGCCTCCCGGCCGAGGACTCGTTCCTGCGCCGCTTCACCCACGAGCTGTCGGGCGGCCAGCTCCAGCGGGTCGCGCTGGCCCGTGCCCTGGTCCTCAAGCCCAAGCTGCTGGTGGCCGACGAGCCCGTCTCGATGCTCGACCCCTCCGAGCAGGCCAAGGTGCTCCAACTCCTCAAACAGCTCCAGGTCGACCGGGGCATGGCCATGGTCCTGGTGTCCCACGACCTCGCTTCGGTGCTGCGGGTGGCCGACCGCGTCCTGGTGATGGCCAGGGGCCGGGTGGTGGAGGAGGGCACGGGCAGCGAGCTGCTGATGAAGCCCCAGCACGAGGCCACCCAGGCCCTCCTGCGGGCTGCCGGGCGGGACCTCTTGTTCGATATGACCAAGCCGGAGACGGCACGAGAAAGGGAGCAGAGATGAGAACAACCCGGAGACGGCGAACGTGGGCCAAGCGAGTGGCGCTGGCCACCGTGGCCCTGACGGTCCTGGGCGCGTGTGCGTCCGACGATGGCGGCAGCCCCGCCGGCCAGGCACCGGAGCGGCCCACCAGCGTGGAGAGGGTACGGCTGGCAGGTGGTGACTTCGGCTACCCGACCCCGTTCGCTTACGTACGCGGCCCGGGCATGATCCAGACCGGTTACATCTTCGACACCCTCCTGTGGCAGGACTCGACGGGCAAGCCCATCCCCTGGCTGGCCACAGCGTGGTCGTCGAGCCCCGACGGCCTCGAGTGGCGCTTCACGATCCGCGACAACGTCAAGTGGCACGACGGTCAGCCGCTGACCCTCGACGACATCAAGTTCACGTTCGAGTACCTGACATCCGGTGACGGGGCGGCCGCCGGCGGCGTGCGCTTCGACTTCAAAGAGATCGTGACCGAGGCGCCCAGCACGGTGATCATCCGCCTCAACACGCCCTCGGCCGTGTTCGAGCAGTCGGTGGCCATGCGGGCGTTCATCATCCCCCGCCACGTGTGGTCGACAGTCAGCGACCCCGCCCGCTACCGCGATGCCAAGGCCCTGATCGGGTCCGGGCCCTACAAGCTGCAGACCTTCGACGAGGCATCGGGCAGCTACCTCTACGTGGCCAACGAGGAGTTCCACCTGGGCGTGCCCTACATCAAGCGCCTGGAGTTCGTCCCCGCCCCCGACGAGTTGCTCGCCCTGCAGCGGGGTGAGATCGACGCCGCCGAGCTCTCCGAGGACCCCGCTCCGGAGGAGCAGCTGAGGGCCTTCGAGAACGACCCCCGCTTCGGCAAGCTGGAAGGAGCGGGCGACTGGAACCTGGCCCTGCACATCAACATCGCCAAGGGCTTCCCTTACGACGACAAGCGGTTCCGCCACGCCCTGGCCTACGCCATCGACCGCCCGGACATGGTCGACCGCCTCCTGCTGGGCCGGGGTGTGCCCGCCAGCGTCGTCGGGCTCGCCCCCGACCACCAGATGCTGGCGCCCGGCCTGCCCACCTACGAGCGCAACGTGGCCCGCGCCCGTACCCTTCTCGACGAGATCGGCCTGCGGGACACCAACGGTGACGGCATCCGGGAGAACCCCGACGGGAGCCGGTTCGTGCAGGAGCTCCAGGCCAGCAACCGCTTCGACCCGAAGTCGTCCGAGCTCATCAAGGAGTACCTGCGCGAGGTCGGCATCGACGTCGACATCCAGGTGCTCGACCGGTCGGCAGCCGACACCAACGCCGGCCAGGGCAACTACACGCTGGCCCTCGTCGGCTACGGCGGGATCGCCGGGGACGCCGACTCGCTGCGCAACCGCTACGCCGCCCCGCGCAACAGCACGTCGTTCAGCCGGGCCATCGGCTACAACAACCCGACCTTCGCCGACCTGGCGGCCAAGCAACTGGTGGCGCTCAACGAGGCCGAGCGCAGGAACATCCTGGTCGAGATGCAGCGCATCGTGGCCGAGGACCTTCCCATCCTCCCGCTGTACGTGCCTCAGCGGGTGGCGTTCTTCGCCAACGCGGTGTTCGACAACTGGTACTACACGCCTGGTTGCAGCCCGTGCCGAGGCACCCGCAACAAGCACATGTACGTGACCGGCCAGACCACCGGGTTCTGACCCGGGCGGTCCAGCTCACACCGAACGGGGGCGGCGGCGGCCGCCCCCGTTCATCGCGTCCGGGGGTCGCACCCGCCGAACTGGAGCCACTCGGTGAAGGCCTGGCAGTTGCCGGCGATGCGGTAGGTCACATTGCGGACCGAGGCGAACTGGAAGACGGTGGCGTCGAGCTGTTCGAGCAGCACCCGCGAGCCGGCGCTGGTGCTGGCGTTGGGGATCACCGGTCGCAGGTCGGCGAAGTCGACGACGGCCGACCCGTCGGGACGGACGTTGACGCCTGTCACCATCCCGGCGGTAGCCGATGAGAAGAACGAGCTGAGCCCGGCCGCCCGTTCGGTGGCCGTGGGCCCGGCCAGTAGCTGCTCGAGCGGGGCCCGCAACACCCCCGCCGACTGCGGGACCACCCGGTAGGCGGCCACCGTGCCCGCCGAGTCGCCGCAGCTGAAGTAGACGGTGACCACCATCTGGCCGGCCCCGGCCGTGGGCCGGCTGGGAGCCGGACCGCACGAGCCGAACCGGACCCTCACCACCGACGCCTCCCAGACCCGGCCGTCCTCAGCAGACCGGGTGAGCAAGACCACCGCTCCGGCCGCGGCCCTCGGGCTCGTGAAGGTCACGGTGCCGTCGAAGGGCCCGAGGTCGCCCATCGAACCGCCCATGACGAACCCGCTGCCCAGAGGCTGGCGGTTGCCGTCCTCGCGGACCTCGACGTTCACCGTGGCCTCGAAGGCGGTGCTCGTACCCCGTAGGCGGGCCGGGCTGGCGATGGTGTCGAGCGCCGACGGGTCCTGCACGCGGATGTTGGGGGTGGCCGAGCCGATCACCCACCACGACCCGTCATTGCCGAGCTGGCGTAGGAGCACGGTGGTCACCGGGCCGGTGGCCCGGGGCCGGACGTCGACCTCGCCCGAGCGGCTGTCACCCGCCCGGAACGTCCCCACCACCGGGTCGGTGAACCCCACGAAGTCGACGGCGAAGCTACGGGCGGCGTCGACTGGCGCCGAGAACCGGGTGGGCCCCGACGCCACGGGCCACACCGCCGAGCTGAGGTCGCCGGCGGGCGGAGCGGTGGTCGCAGGAGCGGTGGTGGGCGCGGCCGTGCCGCCGGGCCCGGTGGTGACCGGCGCGGTCGAGGTCGGGCCCGGTTCGCCGGTGGTGGTCGACGTGGGCGCGGGCTGGGCTCCGTCGCCCTCCCCGTTCCTCGTGAGGAGGACCACGGCGGCCACCGCCACCAGTAGGGCCAGAGCCCCGACCAGGGCCGGCATCAGCCAGCGGGGACGACCGGTTGCGGCGTCACTCATCTCGCACCTCCGTAGGTGGCAGGAGGCTTAGATCATGCCCGGCGGGCCGTCGTTACGGTGACGCCGGACCTCCGGCCCTCGACCCTATCTGCCACTCCACGAAGAAGCCGTCGGCCACGGCGTCGGAGACCTCGCCGCGCTCCCGCCCGGCCGCCTGTGGCGGTGCGGGCACCGGCCGGGCTCCCTCCAAGAGCCCGGCCGGCACCACGGCCTTGGTCACCACCAGTCGCTCGTCCCCCTGCTGGCTCTCCACCAACCCGGCCCCGAACATCAAGCCGCCTCTGTGCCTGCGGCCGGCCACGCCGCCAGGTCCGCGGCCCGGGGGGCCAGCACAGTCACCTCCGCGGTGAACGACGTCAGGGGAGCCACGGGGGGCCGGAGGCCGGCGCTGTCCCGGCGACCGGCGGCCAGGACGGCCCCGAAGCCGAGCCCACCGCAGGCCACGATCACGGTGGCGCTCGCCCCCAGGAGGGCTCCCCCCACGATCACCAGGGTGGAGACCGCTGCTGTGACCAGGACGGGGATGCTCGGGATGTTGGGCACCACGCCTCGTTTCGCCATGGACCGATCTTGAGCCAGCCCGGCCCGAGGCGCCAGGGTCGAAAGACCTATTTACCCCGGGTTCATTCCGCCATGAGGCGGTTGCGGAGGCGGTCGATGGCCCGCAGCCGCTTGTCGATCTCGTCCTGGGTGCGGACGCTGTCGGCGCTGACCGACCGGGCCAGCAGGTCGAGGCGGGCGTTCTCCTGCTGGCGGATCTTCACCTGCTCGTCAGGCGAGCGGCGTCGAAGGGCCCGGTTGAAGGCCTCGTTGGCGTCGTTGGGGCGCGGTAGGCCCAGGGCTTCGGAGATCTTGCCGAACCCCTTCGACTTGCCGCGCAGCTCCAACGCCTGCTCATCGATGTCGGTCTTATCGGGGGCCATTGCGCTCCTCCTCCTGAAGGTCGACGAACTTCAGGCAGACCTGCACCATCTCCACGGTCTGCCACGCGTGGCCCCGCTCCCGGAGGAAGGCCTCCACGTCGAGGGGACCGGCACTCTCGTGAGTGGCCGCCACGACCGACCGCAGAACGTCGTTCAGGGTCATGTCGAAGCCCGCCACCGGGCGGTTGAGGTGGCCCTCGGCCCGCCGTCGCCGCTGGCGGGCCACCTCGTCTCCATCGAAGGGGACATCTCGCAGGGTCGGGCTCGGCGTCATCGGTTCTCCTCGGGTGCGCTGCTCAGAAGAGGCACCGACGGCATCTCGCGGGCCGAGGCGTCTCCCAAGGAACTGGGCTTGAGACGAGAGTAGCTCCCCCCGCCGTCCTCGGTCACCGGCGACGGCGCCGGGGGGGCCCGGCCGGAGCCCCCCGTTGAGGCCTGCCCGACCTGGGCGGACCGGCCGCCGGGGCCGGCGCGGGGGCGGGCACGAGCCGGGCGGGGGGGCCGGTGAGGGCCAGGGTCTCGGGCGCCCCCGGGCCCACGCGGGACTGGGCCGGACGGATCCCCGCCTGGCGGACCATGGCGGCCACGTCGCCCACCTGGTCGGGCAGCACCACCGTCACGACCGAGCCGCGCGCCCCGGCCCGGGCGGTACGCCCGGACCGGTGGAGGTAGGCCTTGTGCTCGGTCGGCGGGTCGACGTGCACCACCAGGGCGACGTCGTCGACGTGGATGCCGCGAGCGGCGATGTCAGTGGCCACCAGCACCCGGGCGCCGCCCCCGGTGAACGAGGCCAGGTTGCGGTCCCGCTGGGCCTGGGACAGGTTGCCGTGCAGGTCGACGGCAGGGATACCGAACTGGGTGAGGTCGCGGGCCAGCTTCTTGGCCGCGTGCTTGGTCCGGGTGAACAGCAGGCTCCGCTCAAGGCCCGAGGCCAGTTCCCGTACCACCGCCGACTTGTCCGACGGGGAGACTGTGAACGCGTAGTGCTCCAGTTCGGGGGGAGTGGAGACCTCGGGGTCGACCGAGTGGACGAGGGGCCTGGACAGGTAGCGGCCCACGAGGGACCCGACGGCCTGGTCGAGGGTGGCCGAGAACAGCAGGCGCTGGCCTGTCGCCGGGGTCTGGTCGAGCAGGCGCCTGACGGCCGGTAGGAACCCGAGGTCGGCCAGGTGATCGGCCTCGTCGAGCACGGTCACCTCGACCGAGGCCAAGCTGCACTGGCGCTGGGCGATGAGGTCCTCGAGGCGGCCAGGCGTGGCTACGACGATGTCGGCCCCCTGGCGGAGGGCCGTGACCTGGGGGGCCTGGCCGACCCCGCCGTGGACCTTGGCTGTGCGCAGGCCCATGGCCCGGCCCAGCGGGGCGATGGTGGCCACTACCTGGGCGGCCAGTTCCCGGGTGGGCACCAGCACGAGGGCACGGGGATGGCCCGGCCGGCGGGCCTCGGCCGAGGCCGCCACCTTGAGGACGGTCGGCACCGCGAAGGCAACCGTCTTGCCGCTGCCCGTGCGACCGCGGCCGAGCACGTCGCGCCCCGCCAGTGCGGTCGGGATAGCCGAGGACTGGATGGGCAGCGGCGCGTGGCAGCCGGCGCGGGCGAGCGCCGCGACTACGGGAGCAGGCACGCCCAGCTCCGAGAAGGTGGCCGCCAGCGGGCGCTCGGGGGCGACCTCGTACTGGGGGGTGCGCTCGACGGGCGCGACCGGCTTCGGGCGGCGGGCGGCGGGCGCCTGGGGACGACGGCGGTTGCCTGGGCGGGACCGGCCGCCGGCGCGTGGGGTGGTAGGCAAGGGTGAGACCTTTCGATGCGAACAGATGGCCGTTGATGCTGCGGCCGCACGCCTCGAAAGCGGGAAACCGGCGACAAGTACTTTTACTCGGCGCCTTGCACTCGACCTGGAAGGCCCCGGCGGGACCGTCTCGCCACCACGTTACCCGAACCTTGCGGGGCCACCGGCGATGCCCCCGCCAAGGCCGGGCGGGCGCAGCCCGAGCCCTACGCCTTCTCGGGCTCCCAGGGGGTGGCGAGCTGGAAGTAGTTGCCGTCGGGGTCGGCGAAGGTGGCCAGCAGCATGCCGTCGCCCGGGGAGTAGGGCTCGGCCACCACCTCGGCCCCGAGGGCCTTGATGCGCTCGAACTCGCCGGTCACGTCGGGCGTGGCCAGGTTGAACATGATGCGCCCGGGCTGGGTGTTCCGGCCCTTCACGTCGCTGTGGGGACCGATGGCCAGCCCACTGTCGCCCACCCCGAAGCCGAACCACCCGTTGGCCTCGTCGCTCCACTGCGGGTTGGGCGCCCCCAGCACCTTGCCGTAGAACTCGGCCAGAGCCTTCGAGTCCTCCGAGCCCAACATCACGCTGTTCAGGTTCAAGCCCACGGTTCCCTCCTCATGGCAGTCGGATCGTCACACCTGGTCTACGCCGGACCGGGGCCGGTTGTCCGCCCTCACCGACCGAGGACGATCTTGGCCACCGTGGCGCTGACGTCGGGGACTAGGTACTCGGGGGGTGGCGACCACCTGGGCGGCGACGAGAGGGCGATGTTGGCGCACCGGAGCACGGCGTCGGGTTCCACCCCGGCCAGCACGTTGCTGCCGCACTCGACCGTCTCGGGGCGTTCGGTCGTGCCCCGCAGGGTGACCACGGGCACGCCGAAGAGGCAGCACTCCTCCTGGACGGTGCCGCTGTCGGTGAGCACGCAGCGGGCGTGCTGTTCGAGGTGGACGAAGTCGAAGAAGTCGAACGGCTCGTGAACGGTGATGCCGGCCGTGTCGAAGGCCAGGCCCGCCTCGGCCAGCCGGGCCCGGGCCCGGGGATGGAGGCTGACGACCGTGGGCATCCCCAGCTTGGCCGCCACCACGTTGACGGCCTCCACCAGCCGGGCCAGGCGGGCGGGCACGTCGACGGTCTCCTGGCGGTGGGTCGTGACTAGCAAGTAGCCATGGGCGTCGAGGCCGAGGTCGGCCAGCACGGTCGACCGGGCCACGCCCGCGGCATGCCGGTCGAGGACCTCTTTGATCGGGTTGCCGGTGACCAGCACGCGATCGGGGCCGATCCCCTCCCGCAGCAGGTTGGCCCGGCTGCGTTCGGTGTACGGCATGAGCACGTCGCTGGCGTGGTCGATGACCCTCCGGTTGACCTCCTCGGGAACCCGGTCGTCGAAGCAGCGGTTGCCGGCCTCCATGTGGAAGGTGCGGGCCCCCATGCGCTTGGCCACGATGGTGGCCAAGCCGCTGTCGGTGTCGCCCAGGACCAGCAACCGGTCGGGCCGCTCGGCCCGCAGGACCGCCTCGGTGGCCGCCAGTATGCGCCCGACCCGCTCCCCGAAGGTGCCGGCCCGGACACCCAGGCTGTGGTCGGGCGCCCTCACCCCGAGCTGTTCGAAGAACACATCGCTAAGGGCGGGCTCGTAGTTCTGCCCGGTGTGGACGAGCACGTGGTCGCAGAGGGCGTCGAGGCGCTCGACGACACAGGACAGCCGGATGATCTCGGGCCGGGTGCCCAGCAGGGTGAGGACCTTCACGGGCCCGGCGCCGGCGGGAGCATCCCGTGGCGGGCCAGGAGGGCGCGGCACTCCTCGCGGTCGAGCAGGCGGTCGGCGCTCGAGTACTCCCGCTGGCCCAGCGGTGGGCCGTCGGGGTCGGAGGACCGGAGCTCGGGCAGGATAGGCAGGACCACCAGGTGGCCGTCGCGGTGGTGCGTCCTCGACGCCTCCTCCTCCGAGACCAGGACCTCGTGGACCTTCTCGCCCGGACGGATGCCGACGAACTTGGTCTCCACCCCCGAGTTGCCCACCATGGCCGCGGCCAGGTCGACCATTCGGGCCGACGGCACGAGGGGCACGTAGGTCTCGCCCGGGCGGGCCGAGCGCAAGGCCGCGAAGACGGTGTCGACGGCCTGGTCGAGCGTCATCAGGAACCGGGTCATCTCCGGGGTGGTCAGCGTCACGGGCCCCCCGGCCGCGATCTGCTCCCGGAACAGGGGCACTACCGAACCCCGCGAGGCCAAGACGTTGCCGTAGCGGGCCACCGCGAACCGGGTGCCCGGGGCCTCGAGGTTGGCCGAGGTCAACGTGCGCTCCTGCACGGCCTTGGTCATGCCCATGACGTTCACCGGCTTGCACGCCTTGTCGGTAGAGACGCCGATCACGGCGCTGACCGGCAGGCCGCCGTCGCGGATGGCACGCACGATGTTCTCGGCGCCCAGCACGTTTGTCTTGACGGCCTCCCACGGGTTGTACTCGCATGTTGGGACCTGCTTCATGGCCGCCGCGTGGAACACCACGTCGGCGCCCCGCAGCACGGCCATGACCGCCCCGTTGTCGCTCACGTCCCCGATGCGAAAGACGATGCGCTGGTAGCGGGCCTCCTCGTAGACGATGTCGTCGGTGGCGACCGCCCGGTTCTGGAAGTCCAGGCGCATCTGGTGCTGGTGGGCCTCGCTGCGCGAGAAGACCACGATGCGCTCGGGCTCGCCCATCGGGCCCTCCAGCAGACGGCGCACTAGGGCCCGGCCCAGAGAGCCCGTCCCCCCGGTCACCACGACCCGCTTGCCGGTCAGCACGCCTCGGCCCGCACCTGCTCGTAGGGGAACGGGTCTGCGGTCAGTTCGGGGATCATCGCCTCCCATGTCGGTGGCCGCCAGCCGCTCCTGGCCTCCAGCATCGCGCCGTTCAGGGACCGGTCGATCACGACCGACTCGTCGGGCACGACGTCGACATCGATGCCGTAGGCGTCACGGAGCATGACCAGCAGCCGGTACTTGTCCACCGGCGGGCCGGCCAGGTGCACCACGCCCTCGATGGCCCGGTCACCGGTGCCCAGATCGAGGACGGCTTCGGCCGCGGCGGCCGTGGTGAGCCCCGAGAACACCGCTCGGGTGAACCCTGGGGCGTGGCCGCCCCGCTTCGACAGGAACCACTCGAGCAAGCCCCGGCCGCCCGCCAGCTCCCGCCCGATGAACGACGTCCGCACCGTGAGCGAGCCGGGGCCGGCCGCCTCGCCCAGGAGCTTGGAGCGGCCGTAGAGGTCGACGGGATCGGGCAGGTCGTCCTCGCCGTAGGAGCCCCGCCGCCCGGAGAACACACAGTCGGTCGAGATGTGCACCAGCCGGGCCCCGCGCTCGCGGCACAGGGCGGCCAGCCGGTGGGGGAAGAGGGAGTTGACGATGATCGACGGCACCGGGTCCGACGCCTCGTCGGCCTGCTTGACCACCCCCACGCAGTTGACGACCAGGTCGGGCCGGGCCCGGTCCATGGCCTGGCTCACGCCCTCCAGGTCGTCGGCGGCCACGCCCACGATGGCCCGGTCCCCGGGGAGGACGGTGGCCAGGGCGGGCGTCAGCATGGGCGCCCTGACCGTGGCCCAGGCCGGGCCCCGGCGGTCGGCGGCCAGCCACACCCGGTGGCCCAGCATGCCCGTCCCGCCCACGACCAGGGTCGTGAGACCTGGGCTTCGCGGGCCCGGTGGCCACCAGCCCGTACCACCGGTGGCGCTCACCGGATGCGTCCCCATACCCGGCGCAGCACCCGGGGGGCCCGGCGGCGGGCAGCCCGGCGTACCGACTTCGGCAGGCGGCCATAGAGCGAGCCCACCGCGCTGGCGTCACGGGCCGGGCGTTCGGCGGCGATCTCCCACAGCCGGTCGACGACCTCGTAGCGGTCGCCGGGCTCGTAGAAGGTGCGGGTCGTCTGGAAGGCGGCGGTGACAAAGGCGGCCCGGTAGGCCGACCCCCGCGCCGCCCGCACCTCGGCCGGCAGGTCCGTCCGTGCGAACAGCTTGTCGAGCACGGCCAGCGAGTCCTCCACCCTCCGACGGTCGCCGTGACCGGCCACGGTCAACGACCCAGGGTGCGACCGGTGGCGGGCGAGCACCTCGGGCACCAGCACCAGTCGGCCGGTGAGACCGACCCGCAGCCAGAAGTCGAAGTCACCTGTGTAGGCCAGGTCGGGGTCCCACGGGTGGGCCCGGGCCACCTCGGCCCTCACGAGGGCACCCACGCTGACGATGGGGTCGTGGCAGCGCAATGCGGTGGCCGCCGACCATTCGAGAGGGTTGACGACATGGCCGACCGTGCCGTCGGCGTCGATCACCTCGAAGGCCGGGTAGGCACCCACCGCGTCCGGCACTCGACAGAGGGCCTGGACCAGACGGGCTATCGCCCCGGGCAGCAGGAGGTCGTCGTCAGCCAGGTAGCCGACCAGCTCGCCCCGGGCCAGCTCGAAGCCTCGGTTGAGGGTGCGGGCCTGGCCCATGTTGTCGTGACGCACGGTTCGGAACCGGCCGGGGTTGGCGTCGGCGTAGCGGTCGAGGACGGCCGGGGTGCCGTTCGTGGACCCGTCGTCGAGGGCGATGACCTCCAGGTACGGGTAATCCTGGCCGACCACGCTGTCGAGCGCCTGGGCCAGCAGGTGCTCAGGCCGGTTGAAGGTCGGCACGAGGACTGTCACCGCCGGCCCACCCGCGGCGACAGCTACCCCCCTGGCAGTCATCGCCGCGTCCCGCGCCAGGGGCGGAGGGGCGCGCCGTGCGCTACCAGCGATGAGGCCGCCAGCCCGGCGGCCGGCCTGGGCCGGGACCAGCCGGCGCGAACGTCGGCCGGTGGTCATCACCGCCGCGCCCTGGTTCCGAGGCCGAAGGTTCGTACCCCCAGGCGGGCCTGGGCGAGGGCCCGCCGCACCGGTGAGCGGGGCGGCAGCCGCCGGGCGGCATCGCCCACGGCCCGCCAGCCCGACCGGGCCTGCCCTACGGCCATCCCCAGCAGGCCGCCCGCCCGGTCGGCCTCGAGCTCCGCCACCCGGGCCTCCAATTGGGCGACCTGGCGCTCCTTCGCGGCTATGGCCCGGCGCAGGCCCACCAGGCTGTCCCCGACCGACAGTGCCCCACCTTCATCGGGGCGCCATAGCTCGCTCCGCTCCAGCAGCCGGTCGTACACGACGAACCGTTCGCCGTCACCGCCCGGGCCGCCACCGACGGCGAGGGCAGCCGCGACGTAGGCCGCCCTGGCGGCCTGCATCTCGACGGCCTTGACCTCCTCGGGCAGGCTGGAGCGACGGAAGAGGCGGCGGGCCGCCTCGACGTGGGCCGCCGCCACCTCCCACCGGCCGGGGGCCTCCTGCGGGCCCGAAGGCAGGGGGCGCAGCCCGAGAGGCTCGGGCACGCCGACGAAGGGGCCGATCACCGCTAGGCGCAGCCAGAAGTCGTAGGCCGCCACTTCGGCGGGCATCGCCGCGTCCCAACCCCCGGCCCGTTCGCCCGCGGCCCTCCGGAACAGCGCGCCTGGTCCTGGTACAGGGCCGTGGTCGCGGGCCATGGCCAACAGGTCCCGCGAGGGCTCGCTCACCCGCCCCACCAGCGTGCCGTGGCCGTCGACCAGGAAGCTGTCGGGGCAGGCCGCGACGGTCTCAGGCCGCTCCCCGAGCACCTGGGCCACGGCGCCGACGGCCGACGAGCCCATCCCCACCCCGGCCTCGAGCACACCGACGAGCTCCCCTGCCGCTCCCCTCAAGGCCTGCTCCAGCGCGGCCCCTCCCGTCCGGTCGCCGGGGACGGCGTCCACCCACCGGGCCCACTCCCCGTAACGGGCCCGCACGTCCGGGCCCACCCCAGCGGCCATCCCGGCCACGACCACTTCGAGGTGCGGATGGTCCTGGGCGGCGGCCGCCGCCAGGGTCGCCTCGACGAGTGCCACCGGCCGGTTGGCGACCCGCACGACCAAGGTCACCAGGACCGTGCTCACTCGCCCCGGCCCTTCTCGGATGACCGCGCCCGCCTCAGTTGGCCCTCCAGCGCCTTCACCTGGCGCTCGAGGTGGCCCGCCTTCCGCTCGAGGGCGGCGATCGTCTTGCCCGCGTCGGAGAGCTGGCGGGTCAGGTCGTGCACCTCCTCCTCCCGGGCCGCCAGCTCGGCGTCGGGCCACCGCAGGGCCAGCTCCGGGACGGGCCCTTCGGGGTTAGCCCACGCGGCCAGGTCGGCCGAGAACCGCTCGGCCTGGCGTTCGAGCGCCCACTCCAGGTCGCGGACCGTGGCGTCGTGCTCGTCCCCCACCGGGAAATCCTCGCGCCCCCGGGCCCGAGGGCGTACGACCCGGCCGGGCCCGGGTAAGCGGGCCCCGGGCACCTCGAGGTCGATGTAACGCCGGCGCAAGGCTCGCCGGCGTAGCACCGAGGCCACTTCGCCACCGCACGCGGGGCTGGCCAGCAGGGTGGCCAGGCGAGCCAGCTCGGGGCCGGCGTCGAGGCCGTGGCGGGTACGGTCGAGGACCACGTCGGCCAGCACCTCGTCGACCCCTTCGAGCCGCCCCACCTCGGCCAGCTCGGCCCAGCAGGCGGTGTCGCCCCCGGGCTGGCCCAGCACCGGCCAGCCGGTAACCGCCCCCAGGGCCTCCGCCCGCACCATCACCGTGGACGCCTCCAAGGGCCGAGACAGCAACACCCCGGCCCCGCCCGAACGCGCCTCGCGGCCGTCCCTGACCACCTCGGTGAGCCGGCCACCGGCGTCGTTCAGGGCGTAGGACGTGAAGACCAGGACGGTCGCGGGCCGGGCCGCCAGGACGGCAGCCTGGCGCTCCAGCTTGCCGGGGCGGAACCGGTCCCCGGGCCGCACGAAGGCGACCAACGGCGTGGTCACGGCCTGGGCCCACCCGCCGTGCTCGTCGGCCGGCACCGCCCCGGGGGGCAGGGGCGGACCGCCAGCGGGATCGGGGCCGAGGGCGACCACGGTCACGTCCGTCACACCAGCACCTCGGCCGCCACCCGCCGGTAAGTCTCGACGACCGCCCGGGCGATGCACCGCCGGTCCAGCCCCGAGGTCACCGCCCGGCGATTGAGCTCCTGGGCCCGGTCGACGAGGGCGTCGTCGGTCAACGCCCGGCGGATGGCCGCGGCCACGGCGTCGGGGTCGTCGCCGGGGACGAACAGGGCCTGCTCCCCGTGGCGGCCCCAGGCGTCGGCACACGCCGACGACGACTGCACCGGGAAGGCGCCCATGGCCATGGCCTCCAGGAACGACGTGCAGATGCCGTCGCTGGCGGCCAGGCTGATCGACACGCGGGCGCGGCCGTGCATGCCCAGGAGGTCCTCGTGGGAGACCCGTTCGACCAGGTCTACGCGTACCCCGGACACCTTCGAGAGCCGGCGGGCGGCTTCCACCACCGGGGGCGAGGGCAGGTACAGGGCCAGCCGGTAACCACCCAGCAGGTCCTGGCACCGGTCGAGGGCGGCCATGGCGTTCAGGCCCTGGTAGATCCAGCCCTCGCGGCCCTTGACGGCGATGGTCCGCCGGCGTGACGCTGGCCCGGGCACGGCCAACCGGGCGATCTCGTCGAGGTCGAACCCGCCGGCGATGGGCAGGACCGGGAGAAGCCGCCCCCGGAAACCGAAGCGCTGCGCGATGGTGGCGTCGCGGTCACACTCGGCCCAGAGGAAGTCGCAGGCCGCCATCAGGGCCTCCAGGCGGTGACGGTGACGGGGGTCGCGCCCGAACCAGTGGAGGTCGGCCCCCCACGAGCTGACGATCCACGGCGGGAACCCACCCGGGCGGCCCAGCCGGGCACGGGCGTCGAAGGTGAGGTAGCCGCCGTGCTGGAGCTCGTGGGCGTGGACCAGGTCGGGGCGGGCCGACGCCACCACCCCGGCCAACCACCCCGCGGCCCGGCGCCGCCACCGCAGCGTCCGCACCCGGGGGTAGTCGGCGCCGAGGTCGCTCTCGTCCCACCGGCGATCCACCCGCACGCTGGGATGGGCGCCCGCGCCCTGGCCGGGTGACGTGTCGTAGAAGGTCACGTCCTCCAGGAACGGAGTGATCGGCGCGGGGGTGGACGGGAAGACATGGACGTCCCAGTCGAGGCCGCGCAGGGGAGCCAGGGCACGCGCGAGGTGAACGCTGCCGGGCAAGCCGACGACCAGGAGCCGCACCCCGCCATTGTGGGCGCCCCCGCCGGTGGTCGCCAGGGGCAGGTCGGCTGGTAGCGTCGGTCGCCACGAAGGCTCACGTCCACGGCCCGGCTCGTGTCCTCGTCACGGGGGTATCGGGGTTCCTAGGCCGCCACGTGGCTGTGGCCGTGGCCGCCGCCGGGCACGAGACGTTCGGGCTGTGCCGTTCCCCGGTTCTTGACCCCGCCGCCTTCGCAGGAGGCCGCCTGCTCACGGGTTCGCTGCTCGACCCCGGAGCCCTGCGGTCTGCCCTCGCCGAGGCCCGGCCCGCGGTGGTGGTCCACGCCGCCGGCTCGCCCGGGGGGCCGGCCGGGGCGGCCGAGCTGTTCGAGCTCAACGTGCTGGCCACCGAGCGCCTGGTGGAAGCGGCCGGCGAGGCGGGCGTGGCCCGGGTGGTGGTCGCCGGGTCCAGCGCGGTCTACGGTGCGACGCGCGTGCTCCCCGTCGACGAAGAGGTCCCGCCCGCGCCGGCCAGCGCCTACGGGGCCAGCAAGCTGGCCCAGGAGATGGTGGCCCGGGGCCACGAGATGGCCGGTGGGCCCGAGGTCGTCATCGCCCGGCTGTTCAACCTCGTGGGGCCGGGCCAGCGAGGCGGCGCGGTGCTGGCCCAGCTGGCGGCCGGGGTCGTGGAGTTCGAGCGGGGCCGGGCCGACCACGTCCCGGTGGGCGACAGATCCGCCCGCCGTGACCTCGTCGACGTGCGGGACGCGGCCCGGGCGCTGGCCCTGCTAGCGGTGGCCCAGGGGAAGCCAGGCGTCGTGAACGTGGCCTCGGGCCGCTCCACGTCGGTGGCCGAGTGCTGCGAACTACTGGCCGGGGAGGCCGGCGCGCCCCTGGATTTCCGGACCGACCCCACCCGCCTGCGGCCCTCCGAGGTGGCCGAGCAGGTGGGAAGCTACGCCCGCCTCCACCAACTGACGGGGTGGGAGCCCGAGGTGCCGCTGACGGTTTCGGTGCGGGACACGCTGGCCGACTGGCGGGGGCGCCCCCAGGAGAAGGACCGTTGAGCCTGGCCGGGGTGACGACCATGGTCACCGGGGCCGGCGGCTTCGTGGGCAGCCACCTGGTGGAGTGGCTGCTCGACCAGGGGGCCCGTGTCCGGGCCTTCCTGCGCTACACGTCCGAGGCCAGCCTGGGCAACCTGGCCGAGCTCGGGCCCGAGCGGCGGGCGGCCGTCGAGTGCGTGTTCGGCGACATCCGCGACCCGGGCGCGGTAGCCGAGGCCATGGAGGGCCAGGAGGTCGTGTTCCACCTGGCCGCGCTGATCGCCATTCCATACTCCTACGCCCATCCCCGCGAGGTCGTCGAGACCAACGTGACGGGCACGCTCAACGTCCTGGAGGCGGCCCGGCGCCACTCGCCCCGGCGGGTCGTGCACCTGTCGACGAGTGAGGTCTACGGAACCGCCCAGTTCGTCCCCATTACCGAGCTCCACCCTCAGCAGGGCCAGTCGCCTTACTCGGCCAGCAAGATCGCCGCCGATCGGGTGGCCGAGAGCTACCACCGCTGCTTCGGGGTGCCCGTCGTCACCGTTCGCCCCTTCAACATCTTCGGGCCCCGCCAGTCCCAGAGGGCGGTCATCCCCACGATCGTCAGCCAGGCGCTGGCCGGCGGGCCGGTCCGGCTCGGGGCGCTGACCCCGACACGGGACTTCACGTTCGTCACCGACACCGCCGCCGGCATCGGGACGGCGGGCCACGCCGCCGGGGTGGAGGGCCGGGAGGTCAACCTGGGCAGCGGGCGGGAGATCTCGGTCGGCGACCTGGCCCGGCGGGCCATCGAGCGCTGCGGGACGGGCGCCGAAGTCGTCTCGACCGAGGACCGGCTGCGGCCCGCCCGCAGCGAGGTCAACCGCCTCGTGGCCGACAACTCGCGGGCCGCCTCCTTACTGGGCTGGGGCCCGACCGTCCCCCTCGACGACGGCCTCGACCGGACCATCGAGTGGGTGCGCGCCCACCCCGAACGCTTCTGCCCCTCCGAGTACCGGCGCTGACCGCTCGGGGCCGGGCGAACGGTCGATGCCGAAGAGCTTGGGCCCGTGCCGCTCGAAGTCCTCGGCCGCCTGGCGGTACTCCTCGGGGTGGCCGATGTCGACCCAGTAACCCTCGTGGACGAAGCCCATCACTGGCAGGTCGCGCGCCACCAGCCGGTTGAGCAGCTCTGGGAGGTCGCAGGCCCCTTCGGGGGGCAGGTGATCGAGGGTCGCCCGGTCGAGTACGTAGACGCCCATGCTGACCAGCCGGGTCTGTACCGGCTTCTCGACGTAGCCGGTCACCCGCCCGCTCTCGTCGGTCTCGATCACCCCGTAGTCGCTGGGGAGCTCGTGGCGGCGCAGGCCCACGGTGGCCAACGCCCCCGACTGCCGGTGCCAGCTCACCATGCGCCGGAAGTCGAGGTCGGTCACCAGGTCGCCGTTGAGCAGCAGGAACGAAGGGCCCAGGTCGCCGACCAGCCGCAGGGGCGCGGCCGTCCCCAGGGGCTCGGGCTCCACCGAGTACTCGATGTCGACACCGAACCTAGAGCCGTCGCCGAAGTAGGCCTCTACCAGCGACGCCAGGTGCCCACCGGCGAAGACCAGATCGGTGATCGCGCAGTCCCGCAGCCGGTCGACCAGCAACTTGAGTATGGGCTCGTCCCCCAGTGGCATCAGGGGCTTGGGCAACACCGTGGTGTAGGGCGCCAGCCGCTGCCCGCGGCCCCCGATGAGCACGACCGCCCTCATGGCGCTGCGGCGTCCGAGCCCCGCCCAGGCCGAGCGACCGTGACCCGCATCACGACCGCAGCGTACCCCCGCCACCGGCGCCCCAGACCCGGCCGGGCCTCGCCGAGGCCCCAGGCCACCGACGACGGCCCACCTTGGCGGCCAACGCCCCGAGTGGACCTGCGACCGTCAAGACGAGCCTCCGTCGTGCGAGGTAGCTGCTCGCAGGCGCCACACCGAGGCCCTGAGTGCGTTCAGCTATCTCGGGCTGCCTGCCAGGAACAGGCATTCTGATTCATTCGGCCGAGGGGTCGCCCCGCCCGGGCGGCACGACCCTCAGGATGGCCGGCGCGGAGGGGTTGTCATGGCCCCGGGCGGGAGGGAGCGGTCGACGACCCTTCGCGCCACGTCGGCCAGGCGGAGGTTGTTGTAACGAGCGTAGCGGCGCATGGTGTCGAACGCCGCGTCGACGGACAGGCCGGCCCGCTCCGCCAGCACCCCCTTGGCCTGCTCGATGACCACGCGGGTCGTAAGAGCGAGGTTGAGCTGGTCGTTGACCAGACGAGCTTCGTCGACCACGCGTTGTTGGAGGATGGCGATCGTGGCGATGTCCGCCAGCGCCTGAGCGGCCGCCAACTCCCCATCATCGAGGCGCTGCCGCCCGAACAGGTTCTGCGCGCCGATGACTGTATCCCGCAGCCGCATGGGCAGAGCGTGTACTACCTCGAACCCGGCGTCGAGTGCGACCGGGACGAACCGGGGCCAACGAACGCCCGAGGACGCGAGCTCAACGTTGCTGATAGCGGAGCGGGCACGGTAACAATCGAGGCACGGGCCCTGGTCGGCCTGCACCTCGAAGAGCTGGACGACCCGCATCGCTTCGCTCGACGACGCAACGACCCGAAGGTCGCCCTCAGGGGAGGCGAGCATCACGCCGGCGGCGCCCAAGTCGAGGATCTCGACACACCGGTCAGCCAGAAGGGAGAGCAGGTCGACGACGTCGAAGTCCTCGACCAGATTGTCGGCGAGTTGGACCAGCGTCTTGACCAGAAGTGTGTCCCCCGCCATCATCGACAGCCCATTCCTTTCATGGCTGGCAATAAGGGGCCAGCCGCACTAGAGGTTACCGGGGCCCAGCGCCCAACTCGTCGTGCTGAGTACCCGATTCTTCGTCCCCCGGGCCACTCCCCGGCGCCAAGCTCAGCCGTGCCCACGATCCCCCTGCCCAGTGGGCCACAGCGCGGAGGCCACCTCAGGTGAACCGCAGCCGCCGGGCGACAACGTCTTGCGCCACCGCGTTCAGCGAGTGGTCGTTGGCGTACGCATAGGCGCGGAGGCGGACCAGGGCCTCGGCCACGCTCACGTCGAGTTGCACCGATACCATCCCCGCGGCCTGGTGTACGACGACGCGGAAGTCAGAGGAAGCCTCGAGCTCGGGCCCCAACGCTCCCGGGGGGGCGCCCGCCTGGGCCGCCAAGACCGCTCGGGCAGCCACGCCCGCGAGCACCAAGGCGTCGGCATGCTGTTCAGCACGGAGAGGCCCAGGCTCGGCCCGGTAGAGGTTGAGGGCGCCGATGCGGGCGGCGCCGATCACCATCGGGAAGCCGAAGATGGCATGAACGCCCATGTCCACCGCCCTCGGGCTGAAAGTCGGCCAGCGGGTGGGGGCGGCCGCCAGTTCGGACTCCAGAACGGGCCGCTGCCCGGAGAAGGCGTCGATGCAGGGGCCTTCGCCGAGGGTGAACTGGAGCTCCTCGATGAGGGCGCTCACGGGGTCGGAGCTACACACCGAACCTCGCTGCACGTCACCGGACATGAGTATGACCCCGGCCCCGGAAACGGCCGTCACCGCGGCGCAGCCGGCACACAACCCGGCAGGGGACGTACCATCCCAACCAGCCGATTCCAGGCCAGCCAGGACCCGTGCGAGACGTTCGCCGGCCGTCGTCAGCCCCTAGTCGGCACGCCGGACCGCCATGAAGCGCCGCTTGCAGTTCCGCTCATAGCCATTATCCGGACCCCTCGGGTGAATCGCTCGACGGGGACCCGGTCCAGCGGTAACCGCCCCGCATTCTCGGGGCTGGGAACGCACTCTAACCCGCGCCCTCGACGCCGGCTTGGGCGCAGGGCTACCGGGCCGACCTACGGATACGTCGTGGCCCGGCAGGTGGATGGGAGCGACCCGTTGACCACACATCCCAGTCGCGGCTAGCATGATTGTTAAAGTTCGTATAGCTGCTCTGGTCCCCGGTAGTGCGTCCTTGGATAGGAGCACACTTTGGCGGAAGGGCCTGAGCCGAAGCCATGGAAGTGGAGCAGGCGTAGCCGCGCCGATCGGCTCCCGCTAGATCTCCCGGCACGACCGATGCCGGGTAGGCCCCAGCTTGCCGGGCTCCCGCCGAGTCCTTCTTTGGGCTGGCACCGACCTTCGGTCGTCATCCACGCCCGACGGGCAGGCGACGTTCCGCCCGGGGCCGAGGGGCCCACCTCATGAGCGTGTTGCCCAACGCCCCCGGCCCCGAAGGGGCCCGGCCGAACGGGCCAAAGACCGCAGGGCCCGGTCCCGCCCGTCCCGGCCAGAGTGCCCGCCCGCACACGGTCATCGGTCCCCACGGCTCGGCAGCGCCCGACCGACCCCCTGCCAGTGTGGTAATCGGCCGCCGTCAGGAGGCAGTCTTCGTCACCGTCCGCGGTGAGCTCGGGCCCTTCGACGCCCAACAGCTCGATCGCATGCTGGCGGACCTCATCGACGGTCAGGGGAACAAGTCGCTCACGGTAGACCTCCGTGATGCGAGCCCGTCCGACGATGAGGGTTTGACGGCACTCGTCATTGCCTCCGCCGCCCAGCGCGCCCAACGTCGGGGCGCCGTCCTGGCTATCAGTCACCCGCCGGAGCCGATCCAAGAGGCCCTGCGGGCCTATGGGCTCACCATCGCGGGCCACCCCGACGGGACTGGCCGCGACGAACCTCTTGGTCCCCCACACCCCTGACCCGGCACTCCCCTCAGCGGCAACTGGAGCCAGGCGGTAGTCGGGTAGTTTCCGGTTGATCATGGCAACCCTGATCCCGCGGCCCGACACGTCTCGATCGCTGGCCGGAATCCCGGCCGGGAACGGCCGCCAAGCCGGGGCTCGGCCTGCAGGGGGGGCGCAGGCGCCGGCCGGGGCGCCGGCCGGCCCGTGCAGGCCGTCTGCAATCGGTCCTTCGTAAGGTCCGGTCACGGGCTCGACCTGAGCCCGACCCGAGACGAAAGGAACGTACCGAGATGGCCAGAGCGGACGTACAGCGTGAGATGAAGGAGATGTTCGGCGAGGTCATCGGCTTCATCGACGAGATCCCCGACCAGTTCATCGACTCCGAGTGGGACCTGATCAAGCGGGTTCAGTTCGGCGAGACGCTCATCCCCAACAAGTACAAGGAACTGATCGGGCTGGGCGTGTCGGCGGCCACCAGGTGCCGCTACTGCGTTCTCTTCCACACCGAGTCGGCCAAGCTGTTCGGCGCGACCGACGAGGAGGTCGAGGAGGCCGTCCACTACACCAAGCTGGTGGTGGGCTGGAGCACCTACATCAACGGCCTGCAGGTCAACTACGACGACTTCAAGGCCCAGGTGGCCCGGGTCGTCGAGCACGTCAAGGCCGCCTGACATGCGGCTTGACTGGGAACGGGCCGGGGTCGTGCGGGCGACGCTCAAGGTGGAGGAACTGGCCGCCTTGGTGGCCGGGGCACGCCTGGCGGCCGCGGCCCTGGCCGCCCAGTCACCCGAGCAGGCAGACGAGCTCGAACGGGTCCTGCGCGGGTTCGACCGCTCGGTGGCCCACCTGCGCAGCTCCATCTCGGCCCCCTCAGGCCCCTCGGTACAAGCGGTCGCGACTTGACCGAGTGCGAACCGAGCGATCCGTACGATGCTCGACCACCCGGCCGCCAGCCAGCACGACGATGAGGTCGCCATCGCACAGTCGAGAACCCGGTGCGCGCGCCGCACAGGCGTGATGCTCCGGAGCCTCGGGGGATCAGGACCGCAGGCGACATCAGCGAGCTGGGACGACCCTGGCGCCGGTGACGCGCCGGTTCGAGCCACGCCATGTGTCGACGGCCACTAGATAATGCCCGTATGCGGCCACGGAACAGCCCGCTCATGGCCATGAGAACTGCTCAGCGGCGGCCAACGGAACCGCCCGCTCGATAGTCGCCGCCGCCGGGGCCACCGGCG
>JBFMCT010000012.1 GCA_040754375.1 Actinomycetota bacterium | reverse complement strand
GCGCCACCACCACCTTCTGCTACGACCGGGCCGACCGCCTGGTGTCGTCCTCGGCCGGCTGGGCCCCGGCCTACGACGCCCGGGGCAACACGGTCGCCCTCGCCGACATCGCCCTGGCCTGGGACGGCGCCGGCCGCCACGTGGCCACCGCCGACGCCACCACCGGCGAGGTGGCCACCTACACCCGCGACGCCACCGGGCGCATAGTGGCCCGTACCGACGCCTCGGGCACCGTGCGCTACGGCCACGACGGCCCCGGCGACAGCCCCGCCGTGGTGGCCGGGCCCACCGGGGAGGTCACCGCCCGCCACCTGCTGCTGCCCGGGGGGGTCGTCGTCACCCGCACGGCCGGGGCCGAGAGCTGGGCCTACCCCAACGTCCACGGCGACGTCCTGGCCACCGCCGACGCCACCGGGGCCAAGGTCGGGCCCACCCGCCACTACAGCCCCTTCGGGAAGGAGCTGGGCCCCTCCGGCCCCGGCTACGGCTGGCTCGGCTCCCACCAGCGCCTCACCGACACCGCCGGGGGCCTCGACATCATCCACATGGGCGCCCGCCCCTACGTCCCCTCCCTCGGCCGCTTCCTCTCCGTCGACCCCGTGGAGGGAGGGTCGGCGAACGACTACGACTACTGCTCAGGCGACCCGGTCAACTGCTTCGATATCGAAGGGACCCAACAATGGTCTCACATCGGCGACATAGAATATCGTGGAATAACCCGTATCGGTGACGAGATCCTTGCAGCCGGCGGCTTTAGACTTCACGACGACACACAAGTTCGACTGGACTGGGTGCGCGTACGGATCGAGCGGCAACGGGGCAGTGGCATCTTTAGGCGATGGACAGAAATCGCAGACAGTGGGCGCGTTCTCCCGGGATTCGATGAGGACATTGATCCTGCACGGACAATCGCCTCGGCCTCTGGGGACTTGAGGACTGGCAGACACCACTACCGAGTGAAGATAGCCGTCCGATACTGCTGGCGCTTTGAGAATAGGTGTGAGACCCACACGTATACATCGGATAGAATGCCGTATGTGCTCTAGGGCCATAAGTGCCAGGAAGCGCGTGAGAGCTTGGACGCAACGCCGCGCTTTCCTGAGCTCATATCCACTGGTCGGACTGCACCCCGATATAGCCTGTGAACGACTTCTCGGGCCATGGCAACACAAGCCCCGGAATGCGTTTAGCCTGATACACGACTTCGGAGTGTCGAGGTACATGGTGACCACCTTCTGCTCACCTGCAATGGCACGGGGGCTGTCTTCCCGAGATGACTGCCAGCGAGTTGTCGATTTCCTGGTCTGGCCGATATTCGACTCTGATGCTCTCGACTATATTGACCACCGACGTGAGATTGATTTAGACGGGAGGCCGCGTGTTGGTGTCGCTCGCACGGTAGATTCGGCAACTGTTGTCATCGTGCAGTTGGACGACCTTGGTGTCTTAAGACTGGTCACGCGAGTCCCGGAGCAGCTAGAACTCCCGTTGGTGTGCGGCGCCGATGTTCGCATGTACCGCCCCTACCTTCCCTCTGGGGGCTCGGGTGCTAATTATCCGTGCCTGTGATGGGTATCTGAACATATGAGCACTCGCCCTTTCTCACGTGGGCCAGCCTAACTAGTTCCTGCGTACAGCGGCAAGTATGGTAGTGGCGCGCGGAAGAAGGAGCGTGACCAAGCGTACGTATTTTGGGCTCTCCCGGCATGACTGTGGGCGAACTGTTGTTTGCTCACACCACCCGCTCATGGGGTAGCTGCAGGTCTACGGGCCGCAGGAGAGCATCACCAGTGCGAGGGTGGCGTCCGCCGAGTGGAAGCCGTAGGCCCGTCGGATGATCAGGCGCACCTTGCTGTTGAGCCCTTCGGCCAGCCCGTTGCTGATCCCCAGGCGGACGGCGGCCAGGATGCCGTCGCGGTGCTCGCGGGCCGTCGCCGCCCCCTTGACGAAGAGAGCCAGCCGGCTTCGCTGGGCCCGGGAGCACCAGCGGTCCAGCAGCTCCATGGTCTCGTCGGCGTCGAGGTCGCCAGCGAAGACTTAAGGCCGCGCGGCGGTCGTCCCACGAACCGGTGTACGAAACGCGCCAGAACCGGCGCGTTCGGGCCACCGGTTGCGGGACCGGGGTAGCCGGGCGTCGGCCCCTACGAACCGGTGTGCGAAGCCCAGTACGCCGACTTCCCGCCGGCCGTAGCGTCGTAGCGATGGCGGAGGTGCGGTGGTTGAAGGTCGACGACACCATGGCCTGGGATGATATGGCCGGCCTGTTCACGTGTTGCTGGCACGATCGAAGCAAGGACAGCCCGGTAGGCCCGGGCTGCGGAAGTGGGGTGCAATCCGCCCTTACCACCGATCTGAGCTGCTATTCAGCCACGTAGACCACAAAGTCAGCCCCGTCGGGTACGTCGCAGCGTGACACCCTGAGGACCGTCCCTGACTCAGACTCGGCACCGTCCGGGACGCGCCGCTCGACGATTCGAAACGACATCGTACGTCTGACATCATCAATGCGATACCCGATCACCGAGCCCCACGGGCTGCCTTCTCGAGCCTCGCGCGCCTCACAAGAGGTAGGGAGGTGTGCGAGGATGGCCGTGATGCTGTAGAGGGCAAGCACGAACAGCCCGGTTCCGGCCAGAGCGATCAGTGCGATGGCAACCTCGAGCCCGGCGGCCACCCGACCTCCAGCAGAAATCGATTCGAACTCATCGAAGTCGTCATCTACCATATGTCGACGATGGGTCCGCTTCACGAAACTCACGATACACCTCTCCTAGGCGCTGCTGCCCTGTGCTGCCGTCGCTCCCGGCCATTGCCAGGACGCCGGTCAGGGGTTCAGATCAGCCCAGTGCAAGGTCGTGAAGTCGACGTCTAGGTTCTTGAACTGGTCGTTGTTATATACCTCGAATCGAATCGCAGGACCGAGCGTCGTGCATAACCCAGGCCTTCAGCCCATAGACGAACCAACCGCCTGGAGGCACATTCAGGTACCGCACCGCCGGCTGATCCCCGCTAAACGCCGAGGCCCCACCAAACGAAACGATACCGGGCACTCGGTAGACGCATTACACCGTAAAGCCGCCTCGGCAGTGAAGTACTGCTGACTGTTGATCGGGAATCCACTCACGCCCTGAAAGATAGAACAGCCGCGCTCGTCAGGGGCAGGTCGGCCGATCGGCGCGAAGCGCCGATCGCGAAAGACACCAGCCACCAAGGTCAGCGGTAGGCCCGGGCCTGCATTTCGAAGAGCTCGGCGTAGGTGCCGGCGAGGGCCACGAGCTCGTCGTGGGTACCGGTCTCGGTGACCCGACCGCCGGAGAGCACGCAGATGCGGTCGGCCGAGCGCACGCTCGACAGGCGGTGGGAGATGAGCAGCGCCGACCGGCTGCGGTAGAGCGAGGTGACGGTGTCGAACAGGTCGCGCTCAGCCCGGGGGTCGAGCGAGGCGGTGGGCTCGTCGAGCACGACCAAGGGCGCGTCGCGCAGGAAGGCCCGGGCCAGGGCGACCCGCTGCCACTGCCCGGCCGAGAGCTCCACGCCCCCGAACTGGCGCGACAGCACGGTGTCGTAGCCCTCGGGCAGGGCGGCGATCACGTCGTGGGCGCCCGCCCGGGTGGCGGCTTCGACGATGGCCGGGCGGTCGCCCATGGAGGAGGGCAGGCCGATCCCGATGTTCTGGGCGGCGGTCAGGGCCGGGTAGCGGACGAAGTCCTGGAACACGGCCGCCACCCCGGCCCTTACGTCGGCCGGGTCACAGCCCGCGGTGTCCACCCCGTCCCACAGCACCTGGCCGGCGGTGGGCCGGTAGAGGCAGCAGATGAGCTTGGCCAGGGTCGTCTTGCCGCAACCGTTCTCGCCGACCAGGGCCACGACCTCCCCCCGGCGCACCTCCATGTCGACCCCGTCGAGCACCGGCCGGTCGGAGCCGGCGTAGGTGAAGCGCAGGCCCCGCACCGAGACGGCGGTGGTGAACGGCAGGGCCGCGGGCGGCCGGGGGCCGGCCCCGGGCACCCGGGGCGCCGGGAGGGAGGCCAGGAACTGGTCGTAGGCGCTGGTCACCCCGGCCATCGAACGCACGCTGTTGACGGCGGCTACCGCCCGCCCCAGGCCGGCCGCGAACTGGCGGGAAGCCAGCCCCCCGGCCACGCCCTCGCCGACACTCGAGCGGCGGCCCGCCACCCGCAACCCCAGGCGGGCGGCCGCCGGCACCACGGCCGCACTGCGCACGAGGCTCGACGCCACAGAGCGCCGGCGGTTGGACCGCTCCACAGCCGCCTGGGCTTCGTCGCTGCGGTCAAGGAGCTCGTCGAGCCGGGCCCTGATCCACGGCTCGCTGGCGAAGGCCCGCACCTCGTGGGCCGCTCCCGGGCCGGTGAGGAACGACCTCAGGTACATGGCCTCACGCCCCTCCCGGCCCCGGCGCCCCATGGCCCGCCCCGGGTCCTCCAGCTTTCGGCCCAGGACGAACTGGGGGACGGCGCCCAGCGCGGCCAGGGGCACCAGGGAGCGGTCGTGGGCCGACATGGCCGCCACGGCAGCGGCCATCCTGGCCCCCAGGCCCGACAGGGCGAACACCGACATGGCGATCGGCCGGTGGCGGCCGGTGGCCATGAGGGCCTGCTGGAGGCGGTCCTGGAAGTCGGGGGCCTCGACGTCGGCCAGCTCGAGGGCGGCCAGGGCGTCGAGCACCCGGGCCTCGGCCTGGCGGCTCAGGTCGCGCGACAACCGCGATTCCAGGGCCTGGCTCACGTCCCGGCCGGCGATGGCCACCACCTTGAGGGCACCCATGGCCGCCAGCCGCGGCAACTGGGACCTGAAGGTGGCGCCCGAGGCGGCCGCTCCCACCAGGCCGCCCCCCCACAGGAGCTGGACGACCTCGGCCGCCTCGGTGGCCCCGTTGGCAACCACGATGCCGGCCACCGCCCCGGGCCGGGCGGCCCACGCCAGGCGCACGGCGCTGGCCGCCGCGGCCGCCGCCTCGGCCAGGCTCACCGGCTCGCTGGGCTCGCCCCCCCACCAGTCGTAGCGCACCCTCATCTCCCGCATGGCCAGCCAGGGTAGGTGGGCACCCCACCCGGTCAGGTCCCGGGCAGGACCGGGGCGAGCCGCCAGCTACGCAGCATGTCGTCGAACTCGAACGAGGACCGGCTGGTCCCGTCCGACTCGTAGAACGCCATCCACAGGCGGTCGCCCACGGGCAGCAGCACGACCCGGCCCTGGCGGTCACCGACCTGGGCGACCATGGACACGGCCCGTCCGGCCGGCAGGTCGACCATGTTGACGGCCACGCTGTCGACCACCACTCCCTCGGGCAAAGGCAGCCCGCCCGACACCAGCGCCTGGGACAGCTCGTCGGCCGGGGGCAGGCCGGGGACGTCCTGGTGGACGAAGCCCACGGTCGCGCCCAGAGGCCCGACGGCGTAGAGGTCCTGGTAGAAGTCGTCGACGGCCACCCGGTAGGTGGGCGGGATGGCGACCGTCGAGGTGCCGGCCCGCACGTCGAGGGGCGGACCGTGCATGGCCGCCACGGCCAGCACCACCAGCAGCCCGTTGAACGTGGCGTGGGCCGCGATCGAACCGATCAGCCCCCGCCGGAAGTAGACGAGGGCGAACCCCACGCCCATGAGGGCGTAGTACCAGAACTGGCCCAGCCTCAGGTGGGCCAGGCTGAAAGCCACGGCGCTGACGACCACCGCCAGCTTGCGGCCCCAGCGCTGCACGAAGACCTCGGCCAGAAAGCCGCGAAAGACCAGTTCCTCGACGACCGGCGCGGCCACCACGATGGCCACGATGCCGATGAGCAGGGCCACGATCGACCCCTCGGCCGCCAGGTAGGTGGTGGTGGGGTCGAGCAGGGGCCGTCCGGCCACCACCCGTACGACGGCCACCAGGAGCAGGGCCGTGGCCCCGCCCACGATGAACCCCTCGGCTGCGCCGACCAGAGCCTTGTTGCGTCCGACGACGGGCTTGACGCCCAGCTCGGCCGACCGCCCCATGGCCCACAGCGCCACGAAGGCGAAGTAGACGATGCCCGAGTAAAGGGAGATCTTGAGGGCGGTGGCCCCGCTCACCCCCGAGGCGATGAGGAACCCGGCCACGAAGACCTGCATGACGATGTTGAGCACGATCGTGCCCCCCACCAGGCGAAGTGCCCGCCGGCCGGCGTCGGCCGCCAGCCTCGGGGCCTTCTGGGGCAGCACTTCGGCCTCAGCGTGCAACCCGGGCGTCTCCTGGGCCTCGGCCGGGGCGCGTGAGCCACACATCAGGCAGCGCTCCCGGCCGGCGTTCTCGTAACCGCACTGGCAGCGCCACACCGTCGACCAGTCGTCGGCCAGCAAGACCGTGGACCGGCCCTTCGGTTGTCGTGCCATGACAGGATGATCGGCCCCTCCCCCACCATCCTTGAGCGCCCCGACACCCCCCGGCGGCGCCGCCGTGCGCCCGGGGCAGCAGCCGTGCCCCTGAGGGCCTAGGCTTAGGGCTGGCGCCTCACGCGGAGGTGCCCGATCAAAGAGAAGAGATTCCGTTGGCAACAGGTACCGTCAAGTTCTTCAACGCCGAAAAGGGTTACGGCTTCATCTCCCGTGAGCAGGGCGAGGACGTCTTCGTCCACTACTCCAACATCCAGGGCCAGGGTTACCGGTCCCTCGACGAGGGCCAGCGCGTGGAGTTCGACGTCGCGCCGGGCCGCAAGGGCGAGGAAGCGCAGAACGTCCGGCCCATCTGAGGCCTGACCTTTTCGACGGAGCCGCCGGCCTGCCGGCGGCTCTTTCGCGTTAGGGGCGCGACGCGTAGCCCGCGGCCGCGTTGAGCAGCACCAGGGCGGCGGCGTCGACGGTGACCGAAGCCACGTCGGCCGTGGGGTCGACCTCGACTACGTCGATGGCCCGCACCGCCGGGTGGGCACCAGCCGCGAAGGCGGCCGCGAACAGGTCGGCGGGCTTGGTGCCACCGGGGCGCGAGCCCGGGCACCCCGGGGCGAAGGCCCGGTCGAGCACGTCGAGGTCGATGTCGACGTAGACGGCCGAGCAGCGCGACGCCAGGTCGTCGAGCAGGACGGCCACGGCACCCACCCGGTCGGGGCCGTGGACGGTGATCCCCTGCTCGGCGCACCACCGGTAGTGCGCCCGGGAGTTGGAGAAGCCGTGCACGCCGACCTGGACGACGTTGGCCCCCCGCAGGCCGGCGTCGACCAGGGCGCGCACCGGCGAACCGTTGCCCACCCGGCCCGGTTCGTAGGGGCGGACGTCGTGGTGGGCGTCGAGGGTCAGAAGGCCCCACCGCGAGAGGTCGCCGGCCCCGGCCAGGGCCTCGTAGGTCACGCCGTTGTGACCTCCCAGCAGGACCGTCAACGGGGCGTGCAGGGGCGGTGGGCGCAGGCTGTCGCCCAGGTCGCGCACGGGCAACCCGTCGAGGGACACCTGCCGCCCGCTGTGCCACGTCGACAGCCGGGCCAGGCGGGCCCGGACCGCCATGGGCGCCAGTTCGTAGTGCGACGGGGTGACCGCGTGCTCGGTCAGGGGCACGCCCGCCACCACCAGCGCCGACGGGTCGCCACCGTCGCCGCCCGCCAGCCAGTGGCTGGCCCGGGGCCACCCGTCGCCCGGCATCACCGGCTCACCCGGCCGCGCCCAGACCGACCCCCGGCCCCTGCCCGGTGCCCTCCAAGGCTGGGCCGCCAAGGCCGTCGCGGCATCTCGCAAGTGCCCGGGGCTTCCACCTCACCTGCTCACCCCGCATGTCCCCGCCCCCGCCCAGGGCCCCCGGCGGCGGCGCCCGCCTTGACGACGACGCCGGCCTTGACCACGGCGTGGACCAGGTCGGCGCCCGGCCGGTAGGCCAGGTCGACCCAGCGGTCGGTGCCGAGCACGACCAGGTCGGCGACCGCGCCCGGCTCCAGGTGCCCGATGTCGTCGCGACCCAGAGCGCGTGCCCCGCCCAGGGTCGCGGCCCGTACGGCCTCTTCAACGGTCAGCCCGTAGGCCGAGCAGGCCAGGGCGATGACGAAGGGCATCGACGTGGTGTAGCTCGTCCCCGGGTTGCAGTCGGTGGCCAGGGCGACGGTGACCCCGGCGTCCACCAGCAGGCGGGCCGGGGCGTAGGCCGAGCGCAGGCCGAACGACGTGGCCGGCAGCAGCACGGCCACCACCCCGGCCCTGGCCAGGGCGGCGGCGTCGTCCGCGTCGGCGTGCACGAGGTGGTCGGCCGACAGGCAGCCCAGTTCGGCCGCCAGCCGCGCCCCGCCGGTGTGGGCCAGTTCCTCGGCGTGGATGCGGGGCGTGAGGCCTGCAGCCCGGCCCGCGGTGAGCACCCGGCGGGCCTGCTCGACTGTCAGCGCCTCCTGGTCGCAGAAGGCGTCGCAGTGGACGGCCAGGGGGGCGCACGCGGCCAGCATCTCCCCCACCACCAGGTCGACGTAGTCGGGGGTAGGCGCCAGGTGTGCCCCCAGGAAGGTGGGGACCAGTTCGGCGGGCGTGCGGGTGGCGGCCTCGGCCACGACCTCCAGCAGGCGGCGTTCGTGGGCGGTGTCGAGCCCGTAGCCCGACTTGACCTCCAGCGTCGTGGTGCCCGTGGCCAGTGCGTCCGACACCCGGCCCACGGTCGCCTCCACCAGTTCCTCGAAGGTGGCCGCCCGGGTGTCACCGGCCGTCCTCATGATGCCGCCCGCTTCGTAGGGCCGGCCCGCCAGCCGGGCCTCGAACTCCTCGGCCCGGTCGCCGGCGAAGACCAGGTGGGTATGGGCGTCCACGAAGCCCGGGACCACGGCCCGGCCGGCGGCGTCCACCTCGGGCACCTCATGCCCAGGCCGCAGCGACCCGTCGGGCACCACCTCGGCGACCCGCCCGCCCCGCACCCGTACGGCCAGCGGTCCGGAGGTGTCGTAGCCGAACACCCGGGCCGCCCGGCGCACGATCAGCTCACTCACGGCCGGGCAGCCTCACCCCCCGCTCGGCGGCCACCTCCCGGGCCCGGGGGTAACCGGCGTCGGCGTGGCGCATGACCGCGGTGGCCGGGTCGTTCCACAGCATGAGCTCGGCCCGGCGGGCGGCCCCGTCGGTGCCGTCCACCACTAGCTGGGCCCCGGCGTGCACAGACTTGCCCATGCCCACCCCCCCGCCGTGGTGGACGGCCACCCACGACGCCCCTGAGGCGGTGTTGAGCAGGGCGTTGAGGATCGGCCAGTCGGCGATGGCGTCCGACCCGTCGGCCATGCCCTCGGTCTCCCGGTAGGGCGAGGCCACCGACCCGCCGTCGAGGTGGTCACGGCCGATGACGATGGGCGCGCTCACCTCGCCCCGGCGCACGAGGTCGTTGAACAGGCCGGCCGCCCGGTCGCGCTCGCCCAGGCCCAGCCAGCAGATCCGGGCCGGCAGGCCCTGGAACCGCACCCGTCCGGGGGCCAGGGCCAACCACCGCTGGAGCAGGTCGTCGTCCCCGAAGGCGGCCGCCACTGCCCGGTCGGTGGCCGCGATGTCGGCCGGGTCGCCCGACAGGGCCACCCAGCGGAACGGCCCCTTACCCTCGCAGAACAGCGGGCGCAGGTAGGCGGGGACGAAACCCGGGTAGGCGAAGGCGTCGGCGAACCCGCCGGACCGAGCCTCGGCCCTCAGGTTGTTGCCGTAGTCGAACACCACCGAGCCGGCCCCCAGGAAGCCCACCATGGCCTGGCAGTGGCGGGCCATGGCGTCACGGGCACGGCCCACGTAGGCGGCCGGGTCGGAGGCCCGCAGGGCGGCGGCCGCCTCCAGGTCGATCCCGTCGGGCACGTAGCCGTGGAGCGGGTCGTGGGCCGACGTCTGGTCGGTGACGACGTCGGCCGCGAAGCCCTGGTGCAGCAGGCGGGGCAGGGCCTCGGCCGCGTTGGCCACCACCCCTACCGACAGAGCCCGGCGGGCGGCGGCCGCCTCCAGGCACAGGCCCACGGCCTCGTCCAGCGAGCCGGCACGGGCGTCGAGGTAACCCTCCGACAGCCGCCGGGTGACCCGAGCGGGGTCGACCTCGACGCACAGGGCCACGCCCCCGTTCATGGTCACGGCCAGGGGCTGGGCCCCGCCCATGCCACCCAGGCCGGCGGTCAGCACGACCCGGCCGGCCAGGGTGCCACCGAAGTGGCGCTCGGCCACGGCCGCGAACGTCTGGAACGTGCCCTGGAGGATTCCCTGGGTGCCGATGTAGATCCACGAGCCGGCCGTCATCTGGCCGTAGGCCGTCAGGCCCATCGCCTCCAGGCGCCAGAACTCGTCCCAGGTGGCCCAGTCGGGCACCAGCAACGAGTTGGCCATCAGCACCCGGGGCGCCATTTCGTGGGTGCGGAACACGCCCACCGGCTTGCCCGACTGCACGAGCAGGGTCTCGTCGTCGCCCAACACGGTGAGCTCGGCCACGATGGCGTCGTAGGCCGCCCAGTTGCGGGCCGCCTTGCCCCGGCCCCCGTAGACCACCAGATCCTCGGGGCGCTCGGCCACCTCGGGGTCGAGGTTGTTCATCAGGCAGCGCAGCGCCCCCTCCTGGGCCCAGCCCCGGCACGTGCGCGCCGGCCCCCGGGGGGCGCGCACCGGCGGCCGGCTCACCGCAGGTCCACGGGCACGGCCCGCAGCAGAGCCCCGCTGCGGACCAGGTCCTCGGCGGCGGCCAGGTCGGGGGCCAGGAAGCGGTCGGCGTCCATCCGGGGCACCCGCCGGCGTAGGGCGGCCAGGGCGGCCCCGGTGGCCCGGGCCGGGGGGATGCCCCGCAACTCGACCGCCTCGGCCGCGCACACCAGCTCGACGGCCGCCACCCGCATGGCATCGGCCACGGCCAACCGCAGCGACAGGCAGCCGTTCCAGCCCATCGACACGTGGTCTTCCTGGCCGGCGCTGGTGGGCACCGAGTCGCACGACGACGGGGAGGCATGGCCCCGGAGGCGGTTGACGAGGGCGGCGGCCGTGTAGTGGGCCAGCATGAAACCCGAGTTCACGCCCGCCTCGGGGGCCAGGAACGGGGGCAGCCCGTCGGAGCGGGCCGGGTCCATTAGTCGGTCGACACGCCGCTCCGCGATCGAGGCCACGTCGGCCAGGGCGATGGCCAAGAAGTCGGCGGCGAAGGCCAGGGGCTGGCCGTGGAAGTTGCCGGTGGACATCACCGTGCCGTCGTCGAGGACCACCGGGTTGTCGGTGACCGAACCCAGCTCGACGTCGACGACCGAACGGGCCCAGGCCACGACGTCGCGGCAGGCCCCGTGTACCTGGGGGGCACAGCGCAACGAGTAGGCGTCCTGGACGGCGTGGTCGAGGTTGCGGTGGGAGGCCACCACCGGCGAGCCCGCCAGCAGGGCCCGCAGGTTGGCGGCACTGGCCCGCTGGCCGGGATGCGGCCGCAGTTCGTGGGCCTTCTCGGCGAACGGGGCGTCGGTCGCCCGCAGGGCCTCCACGCTCAGCGCGCACGTGACGTCCAGCGTGGGCAGCAGCACGTCGAGGTCGGCCAGGGCCAGGCACAGGTGGGCCAGCATGCCTTCGGTCCCGTTGATGAGGGCCAAGCCCTCCTTGGGGCCGAGGGTGACCGGGGCCAGGCCGGCGGCCGCCAAGGCGGGACCGGCGTCGGCCCGCCCGCCCCGGCCGTCGGTTACCCAGCCGCTGCCCATGAGCACGAGGGCGGCGTGGGCCAGGGGGGCGAGATCTCCCGAGGCGCCCAGCGACCCCATCTCGGGCACGGCGGGCGTGACTCCCGCGTTGAGCAGGTCGGCGATGGCCTGTACCAGCGCGGGGCGCACGCCCGAGCGGCCGGCAGCCAGCGTGCGGGCCTTCAGGAGCTGCATGGCCCGCACCACCTCGCCGTCGATGTCGCGGCCCATGCCGGCGGCGTGGCTCTGGACGAGGGCGTACTGCACCCGGGCGGCCTGCTCGGGCGCCACCCTGGTGGCCGCCAAGGCCCCGAACCCGGTGGTGACGCCGTAGAAGGTGCGGCCCCCGGCCACGGCCTCGGACACTGCCTGGCCCGCGCCCGCCATGGCCGGCTCCACCTCGGGTGATACCTCGACGGGCTCGTGGTCCCGGGCCACCGCCACCACCTCGGGGACCGAGAGGGGCCAGGGGCCGAGTACGACCATTCAGCCCCCGGCCGGGGGGCGGCGGGCCTTGGCCACCTCGGCCGCCTGCTCCACGAGCTGGCGGAACAGGCCCTGCTGCTCGGGGTAGTCCTCCAGTAGCTCGGGGTGCCACTGCACGGCCACCACGTGGGGGCTGCCCGGCAACTCGACGGCCTCGACCGTGCCGTCCTCGGCCCACGCCACCGCCCGGGTGCCGGGTGCTGGTTCGAGCACGGCCTGATGGTGGAGCGAGTTGACCACCAGCTCGGTGCTGCCCAGGGCCTCGGCCAGGTGGCTGTCGGGCTCGATCTTCACCGGGTGCGAACCCTGGTGCCAGTCGTGGATGTGGTCGTGGTTGTGACCGGTGGCCGTCGGCACGTGCTGGACCAGCGAACCGCCCAGGGCCACGTTGAGCACCTGCATGCCCCGGCAGGTGGCCAGCACCGGCACCTCGGTGCGGATGGCCTCGTGGAGCAGGGCGAAGTCGAAGGCGTCCCGAGCCGGGTCGACGCCCCGGGTGTCGGCCGTGGGCTGGGCCTTGTAGCGCGACGGCGCCACGTCGCCCCCGCCCGTGACCAGCAGCCCGTGTACGACGGCCAGGGTGCCGGCCACGTCGTCGGGGTCGACGACGGGCAGCACCACCGGCAACCCGCCGGCCCGCACCACGCACTCGACGTAGTGGCGCGAGGCGGTGTGCAGCAGGGTCGCCCCCGTGACCGTCTCCACCACCCGGGGGAAGGCGGATATGCCGATTACCGGTTTCATCGAACCAGAGCGTACGCGGGGACCGGCCGGTACCCTTGGTACCCGGCGCAGGCCGTGCGGCCTGCCGGCCCGTCCACGGGGCCTTTCCCGGAAAGCTCCTCAGTTGAACGATCCCGTCCTGTCCCGCCTCGGCTGGGACAGCCGTCTCTCTCGCTTGTTCGCCCCCCACGAGCGGGCCGGCCTCGTGCCCGGCCGGGTCGTCCAGTCCAGCCGCGAACGGGTCCGGGTGGCCACCGCGTCGGGGGAACGGGCCGCCTTCGCAGGCGCCGCCCTGGTCAACGAACGGGGCCGGCCCGCGCCCGGCGACTGGGTGGCCCTCGACGGCGAACGGGTCGCCGCCGTGCTGGAGCGCACCTCGGCCCTGGTGCGGCGCGACCCCGGGCGCCCGGTGGCTCAGGTGTTGGCGGCCAACGTCGACCTCGTCCTGGTCGTGGCCGCCCTCGACCCAGCCGTGAACCTGCGCCGCCTGGAACGCACGCTGGCGGTGGCCTGGGACAGCGGCGCCGTGGCCGCGGTGGTGCTGACCAAGCCCGACCGATGCCCCGACCTGGCCGAGCAGGTGGCGCTCGTGCGCTCGGCCGCCCCCGGTGCCGACGTCTTCGTCGTGAACGGCCTCACCGGTGAGGGGACGGCGGCCGTGGCCGCGGCCCTGTCCGGGGACGCGACCGGAGGCGGGGTGGCCGTGCGTACGGCCGTTCTCGTGGGCCCGTCAGGGGCGGGCAAGTCCACCCTCACCAACTGGCTGGCGGGCTCGGAGGTGGCCGCCACCGGGGATGTCCGCGACGGCGACCGCAAGGGGCGGCACACCACCTCGGACCGCCACATGCTGGTCCTCGACAACGGAGGGGTGATCATCGACACCCCGGGCCTGCGGGCCTTGGCCGTGTGGGAGGTCGACCAGGGCGTGGCTGCCGCCTTCGCCGACATCGACGAGCTGGCCGCCGGCTGCCGGTTCCGCGACTGCCGCCACGCCGCCGAACCGGGCTGCGCCGTCGTCGGGCAGGTCGACGAGGACCGCCTGCGCAACTGGCGTCACCTGTCGGCGGGCGTCGACCCGGCCGAGGCCCGGCGCCGAGCCCGCATCCTCGGCAAGTCCTACCGCCGCCACTTCAAGAACTGACACCGGGCCGGGCCGCTCCCCCGCCCCCACCGAACAGCTCGGTCAGCATCTCCACCAGCCCGTCGAGCCCGTCCCCCCCACCGCGACCGCTGGCGCCAGGGCCGGCGCCGGGGACCGGGCCCGCGCCGGGCGCGACATCGGCGCCGTGGACCGGGCCGTCCCCCACGAACACCGCGGGCCGGCCGGAGCCCGCGGCCTCGATCTCGGCCGCCAGCCGGCCGGCCTCGGCGGCCTCGGGGCCGGTGACCACCAGCACGACGGTCGCCCCTTCGGCGGCCAGGCGCCGGGCCACGGCCGGGGCCCACGGCCCCCCCAGCGGCACCACCGCCACCTTTCCCGCGAGCACCCGGGCAGCGTATTGCCGAGATCGGAATGCTGACCGGCCCAGTCGGGTTTAGACTGTCCGACGATGGCAGCCAGCCCGCCTCCCCGGCCGATCGACCCGCGCGGCCCGCGGTTCAACCAGGCCGTGCTAACCGTCGCACTGCTGGCCGGCTTCCTGGCCGACTTCCGGGCCGTCGTCCCCCTGTTCGCTGCGGTGCTGTTCCTGGGGGCCGCCTTCGGCCCGCAGTACGGGCCGTTCCTGCGGCTGTACTCCAGCGTGGTCCGGCCCCGCCTGAGCCCGCCCGCGCACATGGAGGACCCCCGCCCGCCCCGCTTCGCGGCGGCCGTGGGCGTGCTGTTCCTGGTGGCTGCGTCGGTGGCCTTCCTGGCCGGAGCACCAGGTGCGGGTTGGGCGCTGGCCCTGGTGGTGGCCGCCCTGGCCGGCCTGGCCGCGGCCACCGGCCTGTGCGTGGGCTGCGAGATCTGGCTCCTGTTCGCCCGGCGCCGCAAGATCCAGTTGGCGGGCTGACCGGTGGCCACCCGCCTCGCGATCGTGATCGCCCTCCTGGCCCTGTTCGCCGTGGCCCCCGTCATGTGGCGGGCCCGCCAGCGCGCCCTACAGGCCGGCCCCTCCGCTCACCCTCCCCTGCCGTCCGCCCTGCTGGCCGGGGCCGAGCGCACGTGGGTCCTGTTCACCACGCCCTACTGCGCCCTGTGCGGGCCGGTCGAGCAGCGCCTGCGGGCTGCCGACCCCGGCGCCCGGCTGGTGACGGTCGACGCCACCCGCCAGGCCGACCTGGCCGGGGCCATGTCGGTGCGCAGCGCCCCTACCGCCCTGCTGGCCGACCGCCACGGCCGGGTGCAGGCCCGGCTCGTCGGAGCCGACGCCGTCGACCGCTGGATGGCCGACCCCGACGCCTTCGTCCCGCTCGGTTAGAACGCCGGGCGGCGGTCTGGGGCGATGTCGGCTCGGAGGGGGTTGAGCTCGTCGCGGCGGGAGATGACCGGGTCGGTCACGCCCCAGTGGGCGCCCAGAGCGGGGTCGTCCCAGCGCACGCCCAGCTCGTCGTCGGGGTCGTAGTACCCGTCGACCAGGTAGGTCAGGGTGAGGTCGGTCAGGGCCGCGAAGCCGTGGCCCACGCCGGGGGGGATGTAGACCCCGATGTCGTCAGTCCCGCCCCGGCTCATGTCGAAGGCCAGGGTGGCGCCCTCGGTCGGCGACCCTTCCCGCAGGTCGTGGAGCACCACCCGAGCCGTGCCCCGGGTGACATACCAGTAGTCGGCCTGGTGCAGGTGGTAGTGGACCCCGACCAAGCTGCCGGCCGTCTTGTCCGAACAGTTGCCCTGCACCATCTCGCGGCCCTCGGGGAACCACGACCGCCGGTACGTCTCGGTGAACCGGCCCCGGTCGTCGGCGTGGCTGAGGGGCCGCACCACCGTCACACCGGCGATCACCGGCGACGGCGACACCTCAGGGCTCGAACCGGCCATATCCCCCCCGGTAGTAGATGAGCGGACGGCCTTCGCCGGCCACGTCCAGGTCGCTGACCCGGCCGACCACGAGCACGTGGTCACCGGCTTCGTACTCGGCCTCGACCGTAGCCTCCACCCAGGCCAGCGTCCCCTCGATGAGGGGGGCACCCGAGGGCGCGGGCCGCCACCGCACCCCGGCGAACTTGTCCGCGCCTCGGGTGGCGAAGACCCGGCTCAGCACCTCCTGGTCCTCGGCCAGCACGTTTACCGAGAACGAGCCCGCGGCCCGGATCCGGGGCCAGCTCGACGAACCCTTGGCCGCGCAGAACGAGACCAGCGGCGGGTCGAGGGACACCGACGTGAACGAGTTCACCGACAACCCGATGGGCTGGCCGCCCTCGACCGCCGCCACCACCGTCACCCCGGTGGCGTAGTGGCCCAGCACCGACCGGTAACGGGCCTGGTCGAACGGCGCCCGCACCCCACCCGGCCCACCCGGGCCACCCGGGCCGCCGAGCGGGGACGTGGCGGCCGCCGCCTGGCCCGTCGGTCCCCTGCTCCGGTTGTTCGCCACTCGGGGCCACATTACCGACCGCCCCCGGCCACGGTGGCCGGGGCCACGGCCAGTCCGGCGGCCAGAGCGCCGGCGTGGAGGCGCCGGTCCCACACGGCCACGACGAGCTCGGCGGCCCCGACGGCCAGCGCACTGGCCAGATGGAGCGCATCGGCACCCCTGAGGGAGTGGGTGAACGCGAGGTCCCCGGCGCGGCGCTGGACGGCCTCGGTCAGCTCCACGGGCCGGACGGCCTCCCAGTAGCCCGCCCACGACCCCTCGGCGTCCTCGAGGCCCCGAGCGTCGAGGCTCCCCGATCGCCGGGCGGCGGCCAGCGCGGCCCGCACCTCGACGTACGCCAGCCGGCTCGACAGGGCGGCGTCGCAGCCGTCCCAGAGTGCGGCGGCCAGCGCGCTCCCCTCCTCCTCCACGACCAGCTTCACGAGGGCGCTGGCGTCGAAGTAGACGAGCGCCACTTCAGTGGCGCTGCTCGCTCACCGCCTCGGACAGCGACCCGGCCGACCGGGGCCGGGGCCGGCCCGACGCCCGCGGCCGATCAGGACGGCCTGGCGGGGCGATCACCCCTTCGGCCGCCAACCGATCGAGGACGGTGCCGGCGCCCACGCCCACCAGCCGGGCCACCGGCGACCCCCGCTCGGTGATCACCACCTCCTCGCCCCCACGCGCCCTCTCGATCCACTCGCTCAAGTGAGCCCGCAACTCGGTGACAGCCACGTCCACGTCCCAAACGTACATCAGGTCCCGTCCTCAACGTACGTTCTGTGCAGTTGCCGAACGGGAGGTCTACGGTCGTCGGGCTGTCGTGGTCGCCGGAGTCGTGCTGGTACCGGGCTTACAGCAGCCTGGGCGTGGGCCCCTTCGAGCGGTCGCAACCCTCGCCAGCGAGCGCAGCAAGGCCGAGTACGCGGTCGCCCTACGGGAGCCGCTGGTGGTCGCCGCTTGGGCCGAGGTTCTCCACGCCGAGACGGCCGCCGCCCGGCTCACCCGGCCCTAGAAGCCGGAACGTCGGGGAGGGACCGGCACCACCAGAGGTCGGTGTAGTAGGGGACCGGGAACCGGTCACCTAGGCCCGCCACCAAGTCCCGGACGCGGGCCAGCAGGTCCTCCCGTTCCCCGTGGGGCAGGTTGGCGATCCAGCTGATGGAGGCCATGCGATCGACCAAGGTGGCGGCGTCGACCTCGTGCTCGTGGGGGAACCGGAGGTGCTCGATGGGGGTGAACAGGGCCGTGTGCTCGAAGGCCGCCCGCCACCGCCCGTCGCGGTAGGTGGGCACCCCCACCCGGTATGGCTCGGTCATCTCCGCCAGCCGGTCGACCCACCCCACCGACCGGTCGCGCACGTTCCACAGCAGGCCCAGCCCGCCGCCGGGGCGCAGCACGCGATGGGCCTCGGCCAGGGCCCGTTGGCCGTCGAACCAGTGGAAGGCCTGGCCGGCCACGAGGGCGTCGACCGAGCCGCTGGGCACGGGCAGGGCCTCGGCCACCCCGTGGAGCACTTCGACCTCGCTCCCGGCCCAGGCCCTGAGCTGGTCGCGCATGGGGCCCGACGGCTCGACGGCCACCACCCGCAGGCCCCGGCCCACCAGCGAACGGGTCAGCTTGCCCGTGCCCGCGGCCACGTCGACGACCGAGCACCCCGGCGCCAGGCCCAGGCGGGCCACCAGTTCGTCGGCCGCGGCCCGGGGGTAGGTGGGCCGGCCCCGTTCGTAGGCGTCGGCGCTGGAGTCGAACCCCCGGGCCGCAGGGTGGACGGCGCCGGCTGGCACCCTCGCTACCCGTACAGCAGGAGCTGGACGGTGTTGGCGCCCACGACCACGAAGTAGAAGCCGGCCACCATCCACAGGAGGTTGGACACCTTGCGGTGGCCGGCGGCAGCCGCGGCGGCCACGGCGATGAAGGCCACGACCGACATCTTGGTGTGGGTCAGCACCCCGTTCTCGATCAGCCAGCCGGACAGGGGGTTGATCTCGATGCCACCCCGGGCCATCGACATCTCGGTGGACACGATGTCGCCGATGTTGAGTACGAGGATGGCCACCACTAACATCGAGCGAAGCCACATCTCGCGTGGGGCTTCCCAGATCTGCAGCTCTGCCACTCGCACCGGTACCGGCCTCCTTGGTCGCCACGACCCGCTGTCTCAGGCGTCGGTTGTCAATAGGTCGTTCGACTCATTGTGGACGGGGTGGGGCGAGAAGCGCCAGCACTGTGGAGGATTTTTTCTGATCGAGCTAGGGCTCCGCAACGATGTCTACCGCCGGCCGCTGTCGACCGCCCTCGACCGCCTGGGCCTACGCGAGGGCTGGCGGTGCGTCGACGTGGGGGCGGGCGGAGGGGACGTGAGCGTGGCCCTGGCCGAGGTCGTGGGGCGCGACGGGCGGGTCTATGCCGTCGACCGCGACCCCGCGGCCCGCGACGCGGCGGCTGAGGCGGCGGCCGCCCACAGCCAGGTGGTGGCCATCACCCAGGCCGCCGAGGAGCTCCTGCTGCCCGAACAGGTCGACCTGGCCTTCTGCCGGTTCCTGCTCATGCACGTGGTCGAACCGGTCGTGGCCCTGGCCCGGATGGGCCAGGCCGTGCGGCCCGGGGGCTGGGTGGTGGCCCAGGAACCGGTCACCTCGGCGGGCCGGGTGGGGGGTCGCCCCCTGTCGATGCCCGGTGCCCGCCATCCCGACGTGGGTGCCCTGCTGCCCGCCCTGGCCGCCGAAGCCGGCCTGGTGGTGGTCGACGCCTGGGCCGAGTCCCAGGCCGGGGCCGGGGCCGGGCCGGTGCGTGACTACCTGGCCGAGCTGACCGGGGCCGACCCGGGCGACGACCCCGTCGTCCTCCCGCCCCTGGTGACCGTGGTCGCCCGCCGCCCGGCCTGACTCCAGCGGCCGGCAGGTAAACCTCCGGCCGGCCCCGTTCGTTGAACAGGTGACGAAGCGGTGGGGGCGAGGCACGGCACCAGGTCGGCTGCGGGCCAGTTGCCGCCACTTCCCCTCGGCCCGCCCCCGCCGCCTTCGTTCACGGCCTTGCCAGCCGGGCCCCCTCCCCGGCTAAAGCGCTCGGCCGGCCCCGCCGATAGCCACCGGGAACGGCGAACGTCGCGGCAACCGGCCGAGGGTGCCGCCGCCGGCCACAGAGAGGCGGCGCGGCGCGCTGCGACGGATGGAGACGAACATGGACGACACCGGGCGCAGGCGCGCCACACCCCCCCGAGGAGCCCCCAGGCCCGGGCCCGCTCCTCGCCGGCGGCCCGCAGCTTCACCCGGGGCGGGACCAGGCCCGGGCGGGGACGACCAGGACCGGGGCGCAGCCTCATTGCTGGCGGCGGCTGCCCGCCGCATGGCCGCCGAGAACGCCGACGCCCCGGTTGCCGGCTCGTCACCGGCCTCGAGTTGGCGACCCCGCGCTACCCCGCCGCCGCCCGCGGCCGGCCCGAAGGCCCCGCCGGTCGCCCGCCCTGGCCCCGAACTCGACCGGTCCCGCCCGCCTGCGGCTACGGCGGCCCCGGCCCCCGAGGCCGCTCCGGGCACCGGTGACGTTGCCGCCCAGTGGGCCGGCGTGGCTGCCGCGGCCCACCGCCAGGCGACCGAGCGGGCCGCTTGGCCGCCGCCCGTGGCGTCTGACCGCCAAGGCGGCCCACCTCCGGCGGGCGCGTACTACCCGCCCCCGGCCGCGGCCACCGGCACCACGGCCTACCCGCCACCACCGCCCCCGCCGACGCCCTCGCCGGCGCCCTCGCCGACGTGGTCGTCGGTGACCTACGGCCCTTGGTGGAAGCGGGCCGTCGCGGCTCTCATCGACTGGGCGGTGCTCAGCGTCCCCTCTGGCATCCTGCTCACGCTGGCCGGCGGCACGGCGACCGTCGACCCCGTCACCGACGAGATCGTCGTCACCAACCCCGGGCTGCTGATGGCCGTCTGGGCGGTGCTCATCGCCGGCTCGTTCGCCTACTACATCGTCATGGAGGGCAGCCGGGGGGCGACCGTCGGCAAGATGGCCATGGGCCTGCGGCTCCAGGACGCCGACACCGGCGCCCCCATCGGCTACGGGCTGGCCTTCGCCCGCCGGCTGGTCGCGGGCGTGCTGTGGGCGATGCTCTTCCTCCCCGGTGTGCTCAACCTGCTCTCGCCCTTGTGGGACAGGCGCCGCCAGACGTGGCACGACAAGTCGGTCAACGCCGTCGTGGTCGAGGTCTCGGCCGGGTCCCCGTCGAGCGGGCCCGCCATGGCTGCGGGGCCGGCCACCCCGATGGGCGCCAGGCCGGCCCAGTGGTGAACCTGGCCCCCGCCGGCTGGTACCCCGACCCGTCCGGCCAGGGGGGAATGCGGTGGTGGGACGGGGCAGCCTGGACCGCCGACCGCAGCCCGACCTCGTCGGCCACCGTCCCCGAGGACGAAACCGGGATCGCCCGCTGGGCCCGCACCGCCCTGCTGGTCGCCGCCCCCGCCCAGATCGTGTCCATGGCCGGCGGGTTGTTGGCCGTCCGGTGGTTCGTCGATGAGATCCGGCGGGCCGAGGACACCGGCCGGCCGCTGGCCTCCGAGCCCTGGGGTACGGGCGTCGAGACGCTCCTGCAGGTGGTGGGCGGGATCGGGGTCGTGACCGGCATCCTGTTCCTGGTCTGGTTCGCCCGTTCGGCGGCCAACGCCCAGGCGCTGGGCCTGCCCGCCCGGCGGACGCCGGCGGCCGGGGTGGCCGGGTTCATAGTCCCGGTCCTCAACCTGTGGTGGCCCTACGGCTCGGTCTCCGACCTCCTGCCCGACGGCCACCCCGACAAGCCGCTGGTCCTGCGCTGGTTCCTGCTGTGGGTGGTCGGCGGCCAGGTTGGCACCCTGATCGCCTTCGGTGCCGGGCTGGCCCAGCCGGCCGTGGGGTGGGCCCTGCTCAGCCTGCCGTCGGCCGCCATCGTGGCCGCCGCCATCGACGCCCGCCGCATCATCGCGGCGGCCGCCGAGGCCCACGGCCAGGCCCTCTAGTTCTGGTTGGCGTCCCGGCGCGGCGACACTGCAAAGGTGTTGGTCAGGGGCAGCTCGGGCGCCTCGGCGCCTAGCGCCGAACGCGAAAGACACCAGCCTTTCTGAACCGCCCGGCCGTCGAGCCTGCTCAGTGTTCGATGGTCATGTCACGCCATAGGAACCAGTAGGTCCGCCAGCGCACTACGCCCCGCACCGGCAGGCCGATGAGGTGCCAGAACATGCGCCACGTCTCCCGGCGCCCCTGGCGGGGGCCGTACTTCTCCCGCTTGGTGCGGTGGGTGACGCCCGCCATCGTGCGCACGGTCACGGGCAGGCGGCCCTCGCACACGACCTCGTTGAGCATGACCTCGATGTCGTAGCCCTGGCGGCGCTCGGGAGCCACGCCGTCCCACACCCACCGGGGCACGAGCCGCTCCCCGCTGGTCGGGGCCATCACCCGCACGACCGGGTTCCACCACCCGTAGTCGAACCACCCCACCGACATGGCCGCCCGCCCTTCCAGGACCGGCCGGCAGATGGCGTCGAGGTGCTCGGGCCGCAATCCGAGGCAGTCGGCGTCGCAGAACAGGAAGGCGTCGGCCCCACTGGCGGCCACCCCGGCGGCCATGGCCGCCCCCTTGGACCCGCTGCTCACCTCCCGGCGGACCACCTTGGCGCCCGCCGCCAGGGCGGCCTCGGCCGTCCCGTCGGAGGACCCGTCGTCGACGACGATGACCTCCGACGTGTGCTCGCACGCCAGGCAGGCCTCGACCACGGCGGCCACCGTGGCGACCTCGTTGCGAGCCGGGATCACGGCGTCGATGACCGGCCCGGGCGGGGCCGGCGGCTCGGGCCGGTAGGCCGGGCCCGGCGGCTCGGGCCGGTAGGCCGGGCCCGGCGGCTCGGGCCGGTAGGCCGGCGGCTCGGGCCGGTGAGCCGGGCCCGGCGGCTCGTCGGTCACCGGAGCTCGTCTCGGAGGGCCTCGAGCTCGGGGGCGGGCGGGCACGTCGGCCGTCCCGCCAGCTCGGCGGGAGCGGCCCGGCCCTCGGGGCCCACCGCCACCGTCGCCCAGTCCAGGGGGACGACCTCGCTCTCGGCGTACCACGGTGACCCCCGGCGGGCTAGGCGGGCGCCCACGGCGGCCCACAGGCCACCGGGCAGTACCCGGCCCTCGCCGGCTACCAGCCACACGGGGACGCCCATCCGGCCGGCCACGGCGGCCACCCCGGCCGTCCCGGCGGTGGCCACGAACCCATCCGGGCCCACGGCCAGGGCCTCCACCAAGACGGGCCCGCCCGCGGCCCCGGCGGCCGCCACCGCGGCCGCCGCCCCCGACGGAGGCACGATCTCGGCGTCGCTGCCCGCCCGCCGCAGCCAGGCAACGGCCCCCCCGGCGTCGTCGAAAGTGCCGCCCCCGGCGTCGACGACCAGTACGGTGACGTCCCCGCGGTCGAGAAGGGCTTCTCCCGCGTGCTCGGGCCACCCCACGACCACGACGGTGGTGTCCTCGGCCAGGGCCTCGGCCAACCGTGACGGCGTGGCGTCACGGGCCAGGTCTGTGGCTGCCCGCCGGGCCTCGGCCCCGGGGTCGGCGGCCGCCAGCACCCGGGCCGCCACCCACCACAGCGGGCCGCAGTCGGGCTGACGGTCGACGAGGCGCCGGCAGGCGGTCACCAGCGGGGCCGGACCGGCCTCCCAGCCAGCCAGGGCGGCGGCCGCCTCCCGGGCCAGGAGGGAGGGTTCCTGGCGGCCGGCGCGGGCCACGGCCCGCATCCGTTCGATCGGGTGCATCAGCCCCCGACGTTACCGACGGCCGTCAGGCGCCCGGCTTCCAGATCATCATGACCAAGATGGCCACCAGCAGCAGGTTGAGCACACCGCCCACCAGGGCCGCCTTGCGGCCCCGGGCCTCGAGCTCGGCCACCTGGGGCGGCGGCCCCGACGATCCCGGGGGTGGGCCGTCGGCCATCTCGGCCATCAGCCCGTTCATCTTCTTGATGTTGGGCATGTGCAGGCCGTGGACCAGCCCGATGGCCACGATGTAGAAGAGGAACGACATCGAGATCCACGTCTGGCTGAACTGCCAGGAGTCCTCGCTGGTGAGCACGAGCAGGATGCCGAACACCGGGACGGAGTAGATGAGCCACTCCGCGTAGGTCGACGTGACCTTGTAGGTCGCCTCGGCGATGGCCACCCCCTCGCGGCCCCGGCGGGCCTTGGCCTGGGCCCCGAAGGCGGGGGCCAGGATGGTGACGCCGAAGCCGGCGATGGCCGTGAAGATGTGGAGGAGGAGAAGGACCCGGTATAGCCCACCTGTCGTACCCATGGCGACGAACAGTAGTGGGCGGGCGGGAGTTGCTAGGTTTCGGCGCCGTGATCACCAACCCTCCGCCTGATCTGGTGCTGACACCGATCACAGGCCCGGGCCGGCCCGTGCGGGGTTGGCTCACGACGTTCCACCTCTTCGTAGTCGCCGTCGACCCCAACCGTGACCGCAGCGCCTGGATCGTGCCCACCGCCGCCCGCATCCTGTCCAACTACGAGCAGTCCGACTGCCGGGTCGCCTGGCTGGTGGCCGGCTACCCCGAGGACGCCCGCCGCCTGCTCGGGCGCTGGGCCCGGGAGGTGCTGACGTTCGTCGACCCCGAGCTGACGGCCATCAAGGCGTTCGGGCTGAGCTCGCTGCCGGCCGCCGTCCACCTGGGGATGGACGGCCAGGTGGTGAACGCGGCCGAAGGCTGGGACCCGCCCGCCTGGCGGGCACTGGCTGTCGAGCTGGCCCGCATCGTCCGCTGGAGCCACCCCCTGATCCCCGGCCCCAAGGACCCGGCCCCCTTCGAGGGCGCGCCGCTCCCCCAGGTCTAGGGGAACGGCACAGGGGGACAGCCCCGGCCAGCAGGGGCTCAGGCCTGGTCGGGCCAGGCGTTCGCCGGTTCCTCCTCGCCGGGGGTGAGGCTCAACGCCGCCAGCACCAGCAAGGCGGTGTCGGCGGCTCGCAGGTCGCCGGCTATCCACGTCGAACGCTGGACCGCCTCCACGCCGTCTGCCACCGACTTGGGGCGGACCCGCCGCCGGCGCAGCTCGGTCGCGAGCGTCGGCCCGTCTACGACCACTGGACGGCCTCCCCGCACCTCACCACCGACAAGCCTCGGTCCTCGGCCCTGTGGAGCACAAGGGGGCAAAGCTGTGGAACTGGGGATGTTCAGTCCAGAAGGCCGCCGCCGGCCATGGCGACCACGTCCAGGACCCGGTCGAGGTCACCGGCGGCCAGCAGGCCCTCGGCCAAGACGACCTCCCGCAGGGTACGGCCGGAGCGCATGGATTCGTGCACGACGTGGGCCGCCTTGTCGTAGCCGATGTGGGGGGCCAGGGCGGTGGCCAGGGCGGGCGAGGACTCCGCGTAGCGCCGGCAGCGGTCCCTGTCGGCCGCCAGCCCGCCCACGCACAGGTCGGCCAGGGCCCGCGACGCCCCCGCCAGAAGCCGGAGAGACTCCAGCACGTTGCGGGCCATCACGGGGACGGCCACGTTGAGCTCGAAGGTCCCCGTGGTCCCCGCGAAGGCCACGGCCGCGTCGTTGCCGATGACCTGGGCCACGACCTGGACCACGACCTCGGGGATCACGGGGTTGACCTTGCCGGGCATGATCGAGCTGCCGGGCTGGAGCTCGGGCAGGCGCACCTCGGCCAGGCCGGTCACCGGCCCGCTGGCCATGAGGCGCAGGTCGTTGGCCACCTTGACGAGCGACACGGCCACCGTGCGCAGGGCCCCCGACAGCTCCACCAGGGCGTCACGGCCGCCCTGGGCCTCGAAGTGGTCCCCCGCCTCCCGCAGGGGCAGGCCGGTCTCGGCCCCCAGCCGCGCTATGACGGCCGCCGCGAAGCCGGGCGGGGCGTTGATGCCCGTGCCCACGGCCGTCCCCCCCAGGGCCAGCTCGGCCAACCGGGGCACGACCGCCTCCAGGCGCGCCACCCCGTGCTCGACGGCGGTGGCGTAACCGCCCAGCTCCTGGCCCACGGTGACCGGGGTGGCGTCCATGTGGTGGGTACGGCCCGACTTGACCACACCCGCGGTCTCGGCCGCCTTGGCCCGCAGGGCGCCGGCCAGGTGGCCGAGAGCGGGCACCAGGTCAGCCCGCAGGGCGGCCAGTGCGGCCAGGTGCACGGCCGAGGGGAACACGTCGTTGGACGACTGCGAGGCGTTGACCTCGTCGTTGGGGTGGACGGGCCGGCCCAGCCGTTCGGAGGCCAGGTTGGCCAGGACCTCGTTGACGTTCATGTTCGTCGAGGTGCCCGAGCCTGTCTGGAACACGTCGACGGGGAACTGGTCGGCCCACAGGCCCTCGGCCACCTCGGAGGCGGCCCGCTCGACGGCGCCGGCCACGCCGGCCCCAATGACCCCGAGCCGGCCGTTCTCGGCGGCCGCCGCCCCCTTGATGCGGGCCAGGGCGCGCACGACCTCGCCGGGCATGGGTTGGCCCGACACCGTGAAGTTACGCACCGCCCGCTGGGTCTGCGCCCCCCAGCGGGCCTCGGCCGGCACCTCGACCTCTCCCAGCGAGTCGCGCTCGACCCGGTTGGCGCTCACAGCCGGCAAACTACCGGCCCCACCGGGCCGGCCGCCCAATTCCACCTGCCTGGGGAGCACGGCGCCGCCGTGCTCCCCATCCCCGCCCGGCTCGCTGGCGCTCGCGCGGTCGACTAACGGACCGTATGCGAACGTGCCATCCTGGGGCCGCGCTGGGGGGCGATGGGATCTGAGGGAGCTGCCCCGTCCACGGGGTGAGAGCAGGAGGGGACCGCCCGTGAGCAAGACCAGACCACCGGCCGACGCGCCGCCGGGCCGCCCGTCGCGCTTCGCCCGCCTCGGGTCGTGGTGCCACGACCACCGCAAGGCGGTGCTCGCCCTGTGGCTGGGCGCGCTGGTCATGTTCGGCGCCCTGTCCAGTTCGGTCGGTTCGGCCTTCCGGGACGAGTTCAGCCTGCCCGACGTGGAGTCCAAGCGGGGCTTCGACATCCTCGAGGCCCGGTTCGGCGGCCAGGGCACGGGCCAGTCGGGGACCATCGTGTTCCGGGCCTCCCAGGGCGTCGACGACCCGGCCGTGCAGCGGGCCATGTCGGCCCTGTTCGACGAGGTGGCCGCCATCGCCGAGGTGAGGCGGGTAGTCAGCCCCTACACGCCCGAGGGCGAGCGCCAGGTGTCGTCGACCGGCCAGATCGCCTATGCCACCGTCGAGCTGCCCGAGAACATCAACTTCGAGCGGGCCAACGAGATCGGCCGGGAGATCGAAGCCGACGCCCCACCCATCGCCGGCCTGGAGGTCGAGCTGGGGGGGATCATCTTCGCCCCCTTTGAGGAGCCGTCGTCGGAGATCATCGGCCTGGGCTTCGCCATCGTCATCCTGATCGTGGCCTTCGGCTCGGTCCTGGCCATGGGCCTGCCCATCGGCGTGGCCCTGTTCGGCATAGGCATCGGCGTCACCCTCATCAGCCTGCTCAGCCAGCTACTGACCATCCCCGACTTCGCCACCTTCCTGGGCATCATGATCGGCCTCGGGGTCGGCATCGATTACGCCCTGCTCATCGTCACCCGCTACCGCGAGCAGCTCCACTCCGGGCACACCGTGAGGGAGTCGGTGACGATCGCCCTCGACACCGCCGGCCGGTCGGTGCTCTTCGCGGGGACGACGGTGATCATCTCCCTGCTGGGCATGCTGCTCATGGGCGTGAGCTTCGTCCAGGGCCTATCGGTGGGCGCAGCCTCGGTCGTGTTCGTGACGGTGGTGGCGTCGATGACCCTGCTGCCCGCCTTGCTCGGGTTCGCGGGCCACAAGATCGAGGTCACCCGCTGGCGGGGCGTGATCGCCGCCGGCCTGGTGGCCATCGCCCTGGTGGGCTTCGGCCTGAAGTTCGCCCCCCTCACCGTCGGCCTCCCCCTGGCCGCCGTCGTGCTCATCGCCGGGTTCTTCGCCCGGCCCCTGCGGCGGGAGCTGAAGCGCCGCCCGCCCAAGCCGCTGCGCCAGACCCTGGCCTACCGGTGGAGCCGGGTCATCCAGCGCCGGCCCTGGACGGCCGCCCTGGGGGCCACCGTGGCCCTGATCGTGCTTGCCCTGCCCATGCTGGCCCTGCGCCTCGGGTTCTCCGACGAGAGCAACTACGCCGACAGCACCACCACCAAGCAGGCCTACAACCTGCTCGTCGAGGGTTTCGGGCCCGGTTTCAACGGGCCCCTGCTGCTGGTGGCCGAGGTCCCCGAGGGTCGAGGGCCGGTCGACTTCGAGGCCGTCAACCGGGCCCTCTCGGGCGACCGAGGGGTGGCCTTCATCTCGCCCCCCAACCCCAACGACCCCGACCGCCCCACGGCCGTGCTGTGGAACCTGGTGCCGACCAGCGGGCCCCAGGAGGAAGCCACCGCCCAGCTCCTGGACCGGCTGCGCGACGACCTGCTGCCGCCCGTGGCCCAGTCCACCGGCCTCCAGGTGGCCGTGACCGGCACGGTGGCCGTGAACTCCGACTTCGCCGACTTCCTCACGTCGCGGCTCCCGCTGTTCTTCGGGGTCGTGCTCACCCTGTCGTTCCTGCTGCTGATGGCCGTGTTCCGCTCGGTCCTGGTGCCGGTCAAGGCCGTGATCATGAACCTGCTGTCCATCGGCGGGGCCTACGGCATCGTCGTCGCCCTCTTCCAGTGGGGTTGGCTGAGCGCCTTGACGGGCGTGCAACCGGCGCCCATCGAGCCCTGGGCGCCGATGATGCTGTTCGCCATCGTGTTCGGCCTGTCGATGGACTACGAGGTGTTCCTGCTGTCGAGGGTGCGCGAGGAGTGGCGGCGCACGGGCGACAGCCGGACCTCGGTGGCCGACGGCCTGGCCGCCACCGCCAAGGTCATCACCGCCGCGGCCGCCATCATGGTGTTCATCTTCGGCAGCTTCATCCTCGAGCCCGACCGGGTCGTGAAGCTGATGGGGACGGGCCTGGCCACTGCCATCCTGCTCGACGCCACCGTGGTGCGAATGCTGCTCGTGCCGGCCACCATGGAGCTGCTGGGGGACCGCAACTGGTGGCTGCCCCGGTGGCTCGACCGGGTGCTGCCCCGGGTCGACGTGGAGGGCCACGTCGAGTTGCCCGATCCCGAGGGCGAACCGGCCGTCGTCGCGTAACCCGTGGGGCTCCTTGCAGGGGGGGAGGACCGGCGTTAGCCTTCGGCGATACCGAGAACCCCGAAAGGCAGTGAGGTTTAGCTGTTGACCCCACGGCGTCGTAGGACTCTCGGCGTCCTCGTCGGGATCGCGTTCATGCTTCCCGTATCGGCGCCTCTGCCCGCGCGCGGCCAGACCGTCGACGAGAAGCGGGTTGAGGCGGCCCGCCTGGCCGACCAGCTCGAGGCCCAGGGCACGCAGGTGAGCATGGCCGCCGAGAGGTTCAACCGCGCCCAGCTGGCCCTGGCCGAAGTGCAGGAGTCGATGGCCCGGGCCGAGGCCGACATGGCCCGCTCCTCCGAACGCATGGCCGGGGTCAAGGCCCGGCTGGCCGACGTGGCCGTAATGGCCTATGTGAGCGGGGGCCACACCGCCACCCTCAGCCGCCTGGCCCGCAGCACCGACCACGTCGACCTGGCCGTGCGCCGCCAGTACATGCAGGTCACGGCGGCCGACCAGCGGACCGTCCTGGGCGAGCTGCGGGCCGCCCGCGAGGACTTGGCCGAGAGGACGGCCCGGCTGGCCGCAGAGGAGCGGGAGGCCAAGGAGGCGGCCGGCGAGGCCGACGACCGGCGCCGCCAGGCGATGGCCGCCGAGGAGGCCCAGCGGGCCCTGCTGGTGCGGGCCCAGGGCGAGCTGGCCGACCTGGTGGCCGCCGAGGAGGCCCGCCGGGCGGCCGAGGAGGCGGCCCGGCGCCCGGCCCCCACCCAGATGGCCGCCCCCCCGGCGGCGGCGGCTCCCGCGGCGGCTGCCCCGGCAGCCGAGACCCCGGCGGCCGGCTCACCCCAGGTGGCCGCGGCCGCCCCCTCGGGGGGGACCGTGCCCCCGTCGTCCAAGGCGGCCATCGCCGTGGCCACGGCCGAGGCCCAGATCGGCAAGCCCTACGTATGGGGCGGGTCGGGGCCGGACTCGTTCGACTGCTCGGGCCTCACCGCCTACGCCTGGAGGGCGGCCGGCGTCCACCTGTCCCACTCGGCCTACACCCAGTGGTTCGAGACGACCAGGGTGCCCATCGACCAGATCCAGCCCGGCGACCTGCTGTTCTTCGGCAAGGACGGGGTGGAGAGCATCCACCACAACGCCATCTACGTGGGCGGCGGACAGATGGTCGAGGCCTCCCAGACGGGCGTGCCCATCCGCTACCGGGGCTGGCGCTCGATCGACCTGGTGGGCGCCGGACGCCCGGGCTGAGAGGCCGGGCTCAGCGGTAGACGCCGTTGTGGCCGACGCTGAAGCGGCCGGGCTGGGGGTAGAAGGCCACACCGTGGGCGCCGGCCCCGGTGGGGATCACCTTGATGACCGAGCCGTCGTTGGTGTCGATGACCGACACGCTGCCGTGGAACCGGTTCGACACCCAGATCTGGCTGCCGTCGGTCGAGACCTGGAGCATGTCAGGGCTACCCCCCACCTTCCAGGTGGCCGTGACCTCGTTGCGGACCGGGTCGATGACCGAGATCGAGCCGGCCAGGCGGTTGCTCACGAACAGCCGCTTGGTGTCGCGGCTGTAGTTGAGCCCGTGGGCGCCCCGGTCGGTGGCGATGAAAGCCAGTTCCTTCATGGTGTCGGGGTCGATGACGTGGACCCCGTGGGTGCCCTGGTTGGTCACGTAGAACACCGAGCCGTCGGGGGACATCTTCACGTCGATGGGCAGGCCACCCACGTGGATGTAGTCGGCCACCTCCATCTTCTCGTTGTCGACCTTGACGATGTGGCCGCTGAACTCGGTGCTGGCGATCAGGTAGCGGCCGTCATGGGTGAAGTCCATGTGGTCGACCCCCGCCCCCGGGATCTTCACGCTCTTGATCAGCTCCCACGTGTGGGGGTCGCGGTAGTCGAGGCGCTGGAGGCGCTCGGCCACCACGATGGCCTTGGTGCCGTCGGGCGTGAAGTAGAGGTTGTAGGGATCGATGATGTCGAGGGTCTCCACCGGCTTCGACGTGCGGGGGTCGAGGACCGTGAGCTGGTTGCCCTCGGTGTTGTTGATGTAGAGCTTGGTCATGTCCCACGACGGGGTCACGTGGTGGGGCACCCACGACGTGCTGTAGCGGGCCACCACCTCGAAGGTCGCCGGGTCGATGACCGTGAGGGTGTGGGCGTCGCTGTTGGGCACGTAGACCCGCACCGGCATGTCAGCCAGGGCCGGGCTCACCTGGCCCATGGTGTGGGCCAGGTAGTTGGGGGGCCCGGGCGGGAGCGTCGTGGTAGTAGTCGCGGGCTCGGGGGCGGGGGCGGGGGCGCCGGGCTGGCCGGCCGCCGCGCCTTCGGCCGGCGGGCGCAGCCACCCTAGGAAACCGCCAGCGCGCGGGTCGTCGGGCAGGCCGGCCCACGACGGGCGCGGCCCGGCCGAGACCGTGTCGCCTTGGCCTCCCTCGGTGGTCGAGCACGCTCCCGCCGCCAGCGCCATCGCCACCAAACCGACTGTCACCGCCCGCCTCATAGTTCACTCGTGAATATACGCCTGGCCGGCAGGGCCCGGTGACATCAGCGCAGGGAGCGGCGGGCAGCCGCGCTGACGAGGTCGATGACCACTGAGACGGCGATGAGGGCGGCCACCGTCCCCACCATGGCGCTGTAGTCGAAGGCGGCCCGCTGCTGTTCGAGCAGCCGGCCCAGCCCCCCGGCACCCACCACCCCCACCACCACGGTCTCGCGGGCCGCCACCTCCCACCGGTAGAGGGCGTAGGCCGCGAACCGGCCGGCCGACATGGGCAGGGTGGCGTAGGCGAAGGCCGACACGGCCGGGGCCCCCAGCGCCCGCAGGGCCAGGGCGGGCCGGGGGTCGAGGTTCTCCACGACCTCGGACATGAGCCGGCCGAGGATCCCGAAGTTGTAGATGCCCAGGGCCAGCGCCCCCGGCAGGGGGCCGGGGAAGACGACGAACAGCACGAGCAGCGCCCACACCGGCGGCGGGATGGCCCGGGTCAGCAGGAGCACGGCCCTGGCCTGGGCCGCAGCCACCCGCCGGGCCGGGCCGCCGCCGCCCCGAGCGGCCACGAAGGCGACTCCCACGGCCAGCGCACTGGCCAGGGCGATGGCCAGCAGGGACATCTGCACCGTTTCCAGGCTGCGGCGTATGAGGCCCGCCCACCCGTCCACCGGGAGCGACGGCGGCCAGGCTGACGCCGCGATCTCGGCGGCCAGCCGGCGGGTCTGGGCCGAGACCAGGCGCCCCACGTCGGGGCCGAGCTTGACCACGCTGGCCACCACCAGCACGGCCGCGGCCACGACCGACGCCTTCACCCGCCCCGGTGACGCCCTCCGCCGCAGGCGGGCCCCCCACATGTCGGCCAGGGCGCTGACGGCCACCAGGGCGTAGATCAGCGTCCACATCTCCTCGTAGCGCAGGGACTGGAAGCTGAGGTTGAGCTGGAAGCCGAGCCCCCCGGCGCCGATCATGCCCAGGATGACGGCCGAGCGCACCGAGCACTCGAACCGGTAGAAGGCGTAGGAGACGATCTCGGCCCGGGCCACGGGGAACACGGCGTAGGCCAGGGCCGCCATCCGGCCGGAGCCCGCGGCCCGCAATGCCTCGTACGGCCCCCGGGCCGTCTCGTCGATCAGGTCGGCGTACACCTTGGCCGTGACCGCCCCGAAGGGGATGGCGATGGCCAGGACGCCGACCATCGGGTCCCGGCCCAAGATGCTGACCAGGAACAGCCCCCACACGGCCTCGTGCACCCCCCGGGGCAACCCGTTGGCCAACCGGCCCACGAACCACCCGGGCCGCAGCCCGTCCCGCCGCCGGCCCGTCCCGCCGGTGCGGCCCGCCCCGGGCCGGCGCCACCACGTCTCGCTCGTCAGGACACCACCGACCAGCCCCAGGAGCACGGCCAGAGCGGTGCCCAGGACGGCGAAGGCCACTGTGACCAGGGTGGCGTCGAGGGTCAGGCGCAGGAAGCCGGAGGACAGCTCGGGGGACACGGCCGCCCGCCAGAAGCGGCCCATGACCGTCCAGCCCCCGCTGTTGACGACCTCCTGGCGCCCCACCCCGGCCGACCACAGGGACCAGCCCACGGCCGCGGCCAGGCCCACGAGCCACCAGCGGGCCGCCCGGCGGTGGCCCGGCCGGCGCCGGCGCCCGCGGGCTGCGCCCCCGTCGCCCCTGTCGCCCCCGTCGCCCGCGTCGCCGGGCCCGTCCGGTCCGGTGAAGAGGCCGAACTCGTGCTCGGTGAGGTCGGTGAGGTCGCGGGTCGTCAACGGGCGGCGATCCGGTAGAGGGCCGAGCCCATCTCGTCGGTGACCTCGGCCGCCGGCAGGTCGAACACGACCCGGCCGGCCCGCACCCCGACGACCCGGTCGCACCGCTCCCGGGCCAGGTCGAAGTCGTGGAGGCTGACCAGCAGGGCGGGGGCGGGACCGTCGCCGGTCCCAGCCTCGCCTCCCGACGCCACCGCGGCCAGCAGGTCCATGACCTCGCCGGCCCGGGCCGGGTCGAGGCTGGACACGGGTTCGTCGGCCAGGACCAGGTCGGGGCGCTGGACCAGCACCCGGGCCAGGGCGACCCGCTGCTGCTCACCCCCCGACAGTGCGTCGGTGCGTTCGAACAGCTTGCCGGCGATGCCCACCTGGGCCAGGGCGGCACGGGCAGCGTCGACCTCGACGGGGCGCACCAGCGAGCGCAGGGCCCGGCCCCGCCCCCACCAACCCAGGCGCCCGGCGTTGACGTTGTGGACGACCCGAACGGGCCCGACCAGGTCGAGCTGCTGGTAGACGGTCCCCACCCGCCGGCGCATGGCTCTCAGTTCCCGGGGACCGGCCGTGGCCAGGTCGGTGCCGAGCACGGTCACCGTCCCGGCGGCCGGGGCCACGGTGGCGTTGCACAGCCGTAAGGCCGTCGTCTTGCCCGCCCCGCTGGGGCCGACCAGCGCCACGCGCTGGCCGGCCCCGACCTCGAGGTCGAACCCGTCGAGGGCCACGTTGGTGCCCAGCTCCACCCGTACCCCCCGCAGGGAGACGGCCGGGCCGGTACCGGTCACGAGATGAGCCGGAGCTTGCGGCCGATCGACTCGATCTCGCGGTAGTGACCCGCTTCGGTGGGGATGAACTTCTTGGCCGAGTAGAGGTCGAGCAGGCGGGTGTGCTCGGGGTTGGCGTAGTCGAGGGCCAGCAGGGCCGCCTTGGCCTTCTCCGCGAACCCGGCGCCGAAACGCTCGTCGGTGCGAGGCCCGGCGATCCAGTGGTAGTCCCGGTAGGGCGGCGTGCGGAAGACCTCCACGACCTTGGTCTGGTCGACCGTGCCGGCCGCCTTGCGCCGGTCCCACACAGCCGCGTTGAGGGCACCCCCGTCGAACGAACCGGCCTCGACCAGGTCGACGGTCTTGTCGTGGGACCCGGAGTAACCGGGTGCCCCGGTGAAGTCCCGCTCGCTGGTCACACCCGCCTGGTCGAGGAAGAACTCGGGCATGAGCCGTCCCGAGGTCGACGACTCGGACCCGAACGTGAACCGCTTGCCCTTGAAGGCGGCCAGCCCGGCCACGTCGGTCATCGGCCCGACGCCGCTGCCGGTGCCGGCGATGAACACCGACCGGAAGGCGTCGTCGACGTCGCGCTGGGCCAGCAGCGTCGACCCCGGGGCCTGCAGGCGGGCCTGCACCCCGGTCAGGCCCCCGAAGAAGACCATGTCGAGGTCACCCGCCCGGAACAGGCTCACCGAGGCCGCGTAGTCGCTCACGGGCACGTACTCGACCTTCACGCCCAGGGCGGCCGCCAGATAGGTGGCCATGGCGCTGTTGATCTCGACCAGCTTGGCCGGGTCCTGGTCGGGGATGGCGCTGATGCGCAGGGTGCGGTCGCCCGAAGGCGCCGGCTGGGTGGCACTGGGAGAGCTGTCGTCCCCGCACGCGGCGGCCGTCAGGGCCAGGGCGGCGACGAGGGAAAGGGTGGCGCGGGTGCGCCACGGGGCAGAACGCATGATCGTCCTCCGGGGTTGTCCTCGAACTTCAGGGAAGCAACCACCGCGGAGGCCGGATCACTCGAAGGGCGAGCCGCGGTGGTCGTCGGCACCCGACCGGGCGCCTGCGTCGCACTTTCAGCGACGCACGAGCAGCGGCATGTCCTCCCCCTTTCTCACGGTGCTTGCAAGGTAGCCGTTCACAGGACGGTGGCGCGTGGCATCGTGCGGGGGTGACCGAGCCCTCGTCGCCGGCGATCGTGGCCGACAACCTGACCAAGCGTTACGAACCGTCGGGGGTCGACGCCCTCTCGGGCGTCAGCTTCTCGGTGGCCTCGGGCGAGGTCTTCGGGTTCCTGGGCCGCAACGGGGCCGGCAAGTCGACCACCGTCCGCATCCTCACCACCCTCATCCAGCCGACGGCCGGCTCGGGCCAGGTGGCCGGCTTCGACGTGGTCGGCCAGCCCGGCGAGGTGCGCCGCGCGCTGGGGGCGGCCCTGCAGGCCGCCGCCCTCGACGAGCTGATGACCGGGCGGGAGCACCTGGTGCTGGCTGGCCGCCTGGTCGGGCTGCCCAAGGCGGCCGCCGGTGAGCGGGCGGGCGAGTTGCTCTCGGCCTTCGGGCTGGTGGCTGCGGCTGACCGGGTGGCGGCCACCTACTCGGGGGGGATGCGGCGGCGCCTCGACGTGGCCATGGCCATGGTGCGGCGCCCGCCTGTGCTGTTCCTCGACGAGCCCACGACCGGGCTCGACCCCCAGGGCCGCCGCGCCCTGTGGGGGCTGATCGCCGACCTCCGCTCCGAGGGGGCGGCCGTCTTCCTGACCACCCAGTACCTGGCCGAGGCCGACGAGCTGGCCGACCGGGTGGCCATCGTGCACGAGGGCCGGATCGCCGCCCTCGGCACCCCCCGCCAGCTCAAGGACAGCGCCGGGAGCACGACCCTGCGCATGCGGGTGGCGGCCGCCAGCTTGGCCACCGCCCGCCAGGAGCTGGCCTCGGTGGCCGGGGCCGAGGTGGCCGACGACGGCTGGGTGACGATCGACGTGGCCGGCGGGGAGGCGACCGTGCCCGCCCTGCTGGCCCGCCTGCAGGGCGCGGGCGTGCAGGTCGAGCGCCTCAGCATCCTGCCCCCGACCCTGGAGGACGTGTTCGTGAACCTGACCGGCACCGAGATCGAATCGTCGGCCGGGGCCGGAGAGTCGGGCTCGCTGTCGGCCGCCCGGCGCAACCTCGGGGTGGTGGGGCGCTCGTGAAGGCCGTGGGGGGTGCCACCCAGGTCGGGCTCCTGCTGGTGCGGAACCTGCGCGAGGGCCGCCGCAACCCCGTGCTGGCCTACGCCCTGCCCATCATCATCCCCTTGGCCGTGCTCGTGCTGGTGGCCAAGACCCTCTACCGGGTGACCGACCTGCCGGGCTTTCCGACAAGCAACTACGCGGAGTGGATGTCCCCGGCCATCATCATGCTCACGGCCATGACCGGGGTCGGTTACGCGGCCACCAGCCTGGTCATCGACATCCAGTCGGGCTTCCTCGACCGCCTGCGCCTGCTCGATGCCCGGCCCACGGCCCTGCTCGCCAGCCGGGTGCTCTTCGACGTGGTCCGGGTGCTGCCCGCGGGGGCGGTGCTGCTCGTCGTCGGGGTGCTGCTGGGCACCGAGGTCAACGAGGGCGTGCTCGGCATCGCCCTGCTGTTCGCCCTGCTGGTGCTGTGGGCCGCGGCCTACGGGGGCCTCTACTTCGTGGTCGCCCTCGGCACCCGCAACCCCCAGGCGCCGCTGGCCCTGGCCCCCCTGTTCCTGCCCCTGCAGTTCCTGTCGACCCAGTTCGTGCCCGAGTCGCTGCTGCCCGGCTGGGTACAGGCGGCGTCCGCCTGGAACCCGTTCACCTACATGGTCGACGCCGCCCGGGCCATGATCACCGGCCCCCTCACGGCCGGTCCCGTCATCGAGGCCGTGGGCGTCGCCCTGCTCCTGCTGGTGGTTACCCAGCTGGCCGCCCGCCGGGCCTTCCTCAAGGCCGTCGCCGGGGCCTGAGGGCCCGCCCGAGTCGAGTCCTCAGCTCGTCTTGCGCAGGACGGTGACCGACCTGGGGTCGAGGTGGAAGTCCTCGCCGCCCTTGAGGGTGGCGCCCTCGACAGTGGCCGGGTGGGAGGCGGCATAGCCCATGGGCGTGTCGAGGACCAGCTCGTAAGTCGTGGCCCACTTGGCATCGGGCAGCCGGAAGGGGACGGCCTCGCCGCCGCCGTTGAGCAGCACGAGGAAGCTGTCGTCGACCACCCGCTCCCCCCGGGGGCCCGGCTCGGCGATCTCCTCGCCGTTGAGGAACATGCCCAGCGCCCCCACCCGGCCCGACAGCCACTCCGACTCGGTCATCTGGTGGCCGTCGGGGGCGAACCAGCCGATGTCGGCCAGGCCCGAGCCGTGGATGGGCCGGCCCTGGAAGAACCGGCGGCGGCGGAACACCGGGTGGCGGCGGCGCAGGTCGACCAGGCGGGAGGTGAAGGCGAACAGGTCCTCGGCCTCGGCGTCGAGGTCCCAGTCGTACCAGGAGATCTCCGAGTCCTGGCAGTAGGCGTTGTTGTTGCCCCCTTGGGTACGTCCGATCTCGTCGCCCCCCAGGAGCATGGGCACGCCCTGGGAGAGCAGGAGGGCCACCAGGAAGTTGCGCTGCTGGCGGCTCCGCAGGGCCAGCACCTCGGGGTCGTCGGTGGGGCCCTCGGCCCCGCAGTTCCACGACCGGTTGTCGTCGGTACCGTCGCGGTTGTCCTCGCCGTTGGCTTCGTTGTGCTTGCCGTTGTACGACACGAGGTCGCGCAGGGTGAACCCGTCGTGGGCCGTGACGAAGTTGATGGAGGCGTGGGGCCGGCGGCCGTCGTCCTGGTAGAGGTCGGACGAGCCCGTCAGGCGGTAGCCGATCCCGGCCAGGCTCGGTTCGTGGCCCCGCCAGAAATCACGCACGGTGTCGCGGTAGCGCCCGTTCCACTCCGTCCACAAGGCCGGGAAGTTGCCGACCTGGTAGCCCCCCTCACCCACGTCCCAGGGCTCGGCGATGAGCTTGACCTGGGAGACGACCGGGTCCTGATGGATGAGGTCGAAGAAGGCCGACAGCCGGTCGACGGCGTGGAACCCCCGGGCCAGGGCCGACGCCAGGTCGAAGCGGAACCCGTCCACGTGCATCTCGGTCACCCAGTAGCGCAGGCTGTCCATGATGAGGTGCAGCACCTCGGGGTGGCGGGCGTTGAGGGTGTTGCCCGTGCCCGTGTAGTCCATGTACATGCGCCGGTCGCCCTCCACCAGCCGGTAGTAGGACGCGTTGTCGAGGCCCCGGAAGCTGAGCGTCGGGCCCATGTGGTTGCCCTCGGCCGTGTGGTTGTAGACGACGTCGAGGATCACCTCGATGCCGGCCGAGTGCAGGCTGCGGACCATGGCCTTGAACTCCCGCACCTGCTGGCCGAGCGACCCCGAGGACGAGTAGGCGGCGTGGGGCGCGAAGTAGCCCAGGGTGTTGTAACCCCAGTAGTTGCTCAGGCCCCGCTTGACCAGGTCGTGCTCGGACACGAAGTGGTGCACCGGCAGTAGCTCGACGGCCGTCACCCCGAGCTTCAGGAGGTGGTCCACGACGGCCGGGCTGGCCAGGCCGGCATAGGTGCCCCGCAGCGAGCGAGCGACCCCCGGGTGGCGGGCGGTCAACCCCTTGACGTGTGTCTCGTAGATGATCGTGTCATGCCACGCCGTGCCAGGGCGCTGGTCGTCGCCCCACGGGAACAGCGTGTCGGCCACCACCGACTTAGGCACGTGGGGCGCCGAGTCCCGGTCGTCGCGGACCGTGTCGTCCTTGCCGACCACGTAGCCGAACACCGAGTCGTGCCAGTCGAGCCCGCCGTCGATGGCCCGGGCGTAGGGGTCGACCAGCAGCTTGGCCTTGTTGAAGCGGTGGCCGTGGTGAGGCTCGTAGGGCCCGTCGACCCGGTAGCCATAACGCTGGCCAGGGCCTACGCCGGGCACATACCCGTGCCACACCGAGGCCGTGACCTCGGTGAGGGCCAGCCGGGACTCCTCGCCGGTGTCGTCGAACAGGCACAGCTCGACGCCATGGGCGGACTCGGAGTAGAGGGCGAAGTTGGTACCCTCTCCATCCCAGGTGGCCCCCGGGGGGTACGGTGACCCCGGCCACACCACAGTCCATGCGTCCATCGGGCTAGCTTCGCTCACCGGCGTTACGGACGCACAGCCCGGCCCAACCCGCCGTCCATGGCTCGGAGCCCAGTCGGATGTCCAAACTTCCCAACGAAGACACCGAGGCCCCCCAGATCAGGCGCCTTCAGGCGTGGTGGCTGGAGCTGCCTCTGGCCTACCGGCTCAACGCCCTGCTCTACTTCCTGGGTGCGGTGGGGTTCGTCTTCCTCATCGGCACGCTGCTCTCCAGCGACGGCCGTCCCCGCCAGCTCCAGGTCGGCTCGGGCGCCCCGGTGACCACGGCGTCGACCTCCTCGACCGTCGCCCGGCCGACGACCACCCGCCCGGCCACCACCACCTCAGGTCCCACGACCAGCGCCGGGCCCACGACCACGGCCGCGCCCGGGGCCACCACGACGACCCGGCCGGCGGGGAACACGACGACGACCTCGGGGCCCAACACGACCGCGCCCGACTGCCGCAACAGCTCCAACCCGGCGTGCGGGCCCTTCACCTGGGACCCCCCGCCGGCCTCCAACCAGCCCCTGTCCGTGGTGGTGTCGCCCAGCAGGACGATCGTCCCCGTGGGCGAGCTCGTCCAGTTCAACGTCACGGCCAGCGACCCCGACCACCTGGTCAGCTCCAACTGCTCGCTGGTGCGCTACGACGACGGCCTGGTGGCCGACGCCCCTTGCAACCCGCCCCCCGACTGCCCGGCCCGCCATGGCCCGTGGACGCCGCCGGCGGCCCAACCCGGCAGCCACACGGCCAGCTACCTCAAGAGCTGGGACACCCCGGGCGAGCACACCGTTGTGTTCACGTTCCGCTCGTGGTCGACCGAGCGCTGCCTGGCCCTCGACCCCTACGCCAGTGAAGGGACCACGGAGGTGACCGTGCTCGTCACCGCGGCCACCACGACGGTCCCCACCACCACGACCACTGTTCCGCCGACGACCTCGACCACGGCGGGGACGTAGCCCAACCGGCAGAGGCAGGGCGCTTAAACCGCCCCCAGTGAGGGTTCGATCCCCTCCGTCCCCACCCGCCCCCAGATGTCCGGGCCGGCCCCGGCCACAGACCAGGCCCCTCCAGACTGGGCGCCCCAGGGCTGCGATGGGGGCACCGGTGACCGGCTGCTCGGCGGTGAGGTGCCCGCGCCAGCCACCGCCGGCGTGGCACCCGCCCTACTGTGGGACGAGTGAACGAGCCTGTGGGGGTGCTCCCCGACCTGCACATCCGCAAGGCCATCGAGGCCGGCCAGATCGGGGCCGGCCCCTACCGCATCGCCGACGGGTCGGTCCAGCCGGCCAGCCTCGACCTGACGCTGGGGCCGCGGGCGTACCGGTTGCGGTGCAGCTTCCTGCCCGACGCCAAGACCGTCGACGAGAAGCTGGCCGAGCACTCCATGGGGGAGTTCGACCTGCGCGACGGGGCCATCCTCGAGCGCAACCGTCCTTACCTGATCCCCCTGCGGGAGGCCGTCGACCTGCCCGCCCACGTGCGGGCCAAGGCCAACCCCAAGAGCTCCACCGGGCGCCTCGACATCTTCACCCGGGTGATCACCGACCGCAGCTACCGCTTCGACGAGGTCTCGGCCGGCTACCGGGGCGGGCTGTGGCTGGAGGTCGTGTCCCGGTCGTTCACGGTCAGGGTGCGCGAGGGCCTCTCGCTCAACCAGCTCCGGCTGGTGGTGGGCGAACCCCGGGTGACCGACGACGACATCCGGTCCATCCACGCCTCCGAGCCCCTCCTGTTCCTCGACGACCAGCCCGTGCCCGTCGAGGACGTGGCCGTGGCCGGCGGGCTGTTCATGAGCCTCGACCTGCGCAAGGACGCCGGCCGGGTGGTGGGCTTCCGGGCCAAGAAGAACAGCCAGCTCCTCGACCTGTCGGCCGTCGAGCGCTACGACCCCGAGCTGTTCTGGGAGCCGGTGGTGCCCGAGCGCTCCGACCGGCTCATCCTCGAACCCGAGGAGTTCTACCTGCTGCTGTCGGCCGAGCAGGTGGCCGTGCCCCCGGGCTACGCCGCGGAGATGACGGCCTACGACCCCACCAGCGGGGAGCTGCGGACCCACTACGCGGGCTTCTTCGACCCCGGTTTCGGCTACGACCGGGCCGGGCTCCTCAAGGGCAGCCGGGCCACGCTGGAGGTGCGCGCCCACGACGTGCCGTTCATGGTCGAGCACCGCCAACCGGTGTGCAAGCTCAGCTTCGACCGGATGGCCGAGCCGCCCCACACCCTCTACGGCGCCGACATCGGCTCGCACTACCAGTCACAGCGGGTCACGCTCTCCAAGCACTTCACCCACCCGCGCTGACGGGCGCCGGGCGTCACGACCAGCAGGGCCACGCCGGTACTCCCGGGGTCGGCCGCGTCCGCTCCTTCGGTGAGTGCCGGTCTTGGCTTGGCTGTTCGACCGCACCGGGGCGGGCCGAGCCCCGGGTGCGCAGCCCGTCGAGGAAGAGCCGCACGTCGTCGAGGCCCTCGGGGCGGGCCCGGTAGAGACGCCGGGCCCCCTCCTGGCGCAGCTCGACGAGCCCGGCGTCGGACAGCACCCGCAGGTGCTGGGAGACAGCCGGGCGGCTCATGCCGGGAAAGTGGCCGGCGATCTCACCGGCGGGGCGCTCGCCGTCGAGGACCAGGCTGAGGATGGCGCGCCGGGTCGGGTCAGCCACCGCTCGCAGCGCATCGTCCATATGGGGCCCCCCTTCCGGAGGCAGTGTAAGCTATCTCTTACATTCAGGGCAAGACGGGCTGGGAGGGCACCTTGGTGACCACGTCGCCCACCCGTACCGTCCCACTGGTTACCACCCGGGCGTTGATGCCCCGGAGCTGGAGCTCGCGACCCTCGGGCGAGTTGACGAAGCGCACGGCGTCCCGGCCGAACCGGTCGGCGAACTTGCGGCACCCGGTGTGGGGCATGGCCGTGACCTCCACGACGGCCGTGCCCACGGCCAGCCTCGTGCCCGGGGGCAGGTTGGCGCCGCTCAGGTCGAGGTCGACGTAGATCTGGTCGCCGGCCAGTGCCCACCGCTCCGGTGGCCCGGCCACCAGGGCCGCGGCCCGGCTGTTCATCAACGTGAGCTGCATGTCGGGGTGGGCTGCGCCCCCGGCGCGGCGCCCGCTGCCGCGCGCCCGCCAGTTGTCACCGACGAGCCCCTCGTCCACGTCCAGCACGGCCTCGGGCACCACCTCGCGTCGCTCGACGGCCGGGCGGCGCACGATGAGCTCCACCCGGCCCCGGTCGGCCGGCGCGGCCCGCACGTGCCCCAAACCGGCCTCCAGCTCGTCACGGCCACGAAAGGCGAGCGGAGCAGCCGGCACGTCCACCCTCCCGAAGCTACCGCCACCCCGCAAGCCCCATCACCGACCTGGCTCATTGCTGAGGGCCAGCCCGCCCAGTAGACCGGCGAACACCCTAGACACCCGATCCCCCATGGGGGAGGTCACCCCCCGGGCCACGCCCCCGGGGGTGACCCAGTGCGATCCACTGGGGGAGCCCGGCGACGTGGCGGCACGGCCTCTAGGTTGGGGGCTGTGGACTGCACCAGGTGCCCGGCCCGGCACCGGGGGTCACCCCGGTGAACGATGGTGAGCGGGGGCCGCTCTACACGCTCCACACCCGGCCCGACGACCTGCGCGACCCCGTCCTGGCCGTACACCTGGAGGGCTGGATCGACGCCGGTTCGGCCGGGGCCGGGGCCATGAACGCCCTGCGCAACAGCCTCGACACCACCCTGGTGGCGTCGTTCCACGTCGACCACCTGCTCGACCAGCGGGCCCGGCGCCCGTTCGTGCGAGTGGCCGACGGTGTCAATACCGGCCTCGACTGGCCCAAGATCGAGCTTCACTGGGCCCGCGACCACGACGGGCGTGACCTCCTGCTGCTGGCCGGGCCGGAGCCCGACTACCAGTGGCGCACCTTCGCCCGCGACGTGCGCGACCTCGGCAAGGACCTGGGCGTGAGGCTGATGGTCGGCCTCGGGGCCTTCCCCTCACCCCTTCCCCACACCCGGCCCTGCCCGCTGGTGTGCACGGCCACCACCGCCCAGCTGGCCCAGGAGATCGGCTTCATGCCCGGGACGTTCGACGTGCCCGCAGGGATCGAGGCCGTCCTGGAACAGGGTTTCGCAGGCGCGGGTGTACCCGCCGTCGGGCTCTGGGCCCGCGTCCCCCACTACCTGGCAGCTCAGCCTTACCCGGTGGCCAGCCTGGCCCTGGTCGAAGCCCTGGCCCGCCTGGGTGGGCTCGAGCTCGACCTCAGCGCCCTGCGCCAGGCGGCTGCAGAGACGCGCGAGCGGCTCGATCTCCTGGTAGCCGCCGACCCCCGGGTGACCGGGCTCGTCGAGGCCCTGGAGGCCCAGGTCGACGCCGAAGCGAGCACGTCGTTGGCCGCCGGCTTCGGCGACCTGCCCACGGGCGACGAGATCGCCGCCGAACTGGAACGGTTCCTCCGCGACCAGGGCAGCTAGCGGTAGCGCCCATCAGGACCAGAGGGCCGCCAGCATCCGGTCGACCCCGGCCAGGCTCCCGGCCGCTCCCCCGGCGGCCCCCGATCCCGGGTGCTCGGCGCCCGCCGGGAGGCGGCCCTCGACGTGGGTCTCGTCCATCAAGGCCCTCACCGCCGGCGAGAGGAAACGGCTGAGCTGGGCGTAGCTGTGGGCATCGCGGTCGCGGTAGGGCTTGTGGTAGTAGCGCAGGGGCACGTTGACCTCCAGCACCTGGCGGGCGCGGGTGACCGCCACGTAGAACAGCCGGCGCTCCTCCTCGATGCCCTCGGGGTCACCGGTGGCCAGGTCGGAGGGGAACATGCCGTCGCTGGCGTGGAGCACATGGACGGCCTGCCACTCACCGCCCTTGGCGGAGTGGACCGTCGACAGGACCAGCCAGTCCTCGTCGAGCAGGGGCGGCCCGGCCAGGTCGGACGTCGAGACAGGCGGGTCGAGGGTGAGGTCGCTGACGAACCGGGCCCGGGTGCTGGCGCCGGCGGCCACCCGCTCCAGTTGCTCGAGGTCGGCGGTGCGCGCGGCAGCCCCGTCGTAGATGCGGGCGACGACGGGATCGAGCCATCGTCGCAGCCGGTTCACCTGGGCGCCCGGAGCCAGCGTCGACCCCCCGGGGCCGGCACCGTCGGCGCACTCGGCCAGGGCGGACCGCAGCCCCGACAGGTCACCGGTGGCGGCTGCCGGGACGGCAGGCGCGGCCGCCAGCAGCCGGGCCAGCGGGCTTGCGACCGGGTCGGCGGCCACGGCCGGGGCTGCGTCGCCACCGGTCCCGGCGCCACCGGTCCCGGCGCCACCGGTCCCGGCGTCGCTTACCGGCAGCGGCCCGAGGCCGAGCTGGGCCATGACCCGGCGGGCGGTGGCGGGGCCGACGCCGTCGAGCAGGCGCAGCACCCGGAACCAAGCCAGCTCGTCGGCGGGGTTGTCGAGCACCCGAAGCAGGGCCAGCAGGTCTTTGACGTGGGCGGCCTCGATAAAGCGCAGGCCCCCGTACTTCACGAAGGGGATGTTGCGGCGGGTCAGGACCAGCTCCAGGAGGTCGGCGTGGTGGGCCGACCGGAACAGGACGGCCTGCTCGCACAGGGCCACACCCTCGTCGTGAAGGGCCAGCACGGAGTCGCACACCGCCTCGGCCTCGGCCGTCTCGTCGCCCACCGTCCGCAACAGGGGGCGCCGCTCCCCGGCGACCTGGGACCACAGGGTCTTGGCGACCGCGCCCTCGGCCCGGGCCTCGGCCATCACGGCGTTGGCCACGGCCAGCACGGGCGAGGCCGACCGGTAGTTCTGCTCCAACCGCACGACGGCCGCCCCCGGGAACCGCTCGGCGAACTCCACGATGTTGCGGGCCGAGGCCGAGCGGAACCCGTAGATGGCCTGGGCGTCGTCGCCCACGGCCGTGAGCCCCTGGCCGCCGGGGCACAGGGCCGAGAGGATGTCGGCCTGCACGGCGTTGGTGTCCTGGTACTCGTCGACGAGCACGTGGTCGAACATGCCGGCCAGCCTCGGCCCCAGCGCCCGCCAGCACAGCAGCAGGTCGTCGTAGTCGAGCATCTGGCGCTCGCGCTTGCGGGCGGTGTAACCCGCGAACACGGCCCGGACGCCGTCGGCTTCGGGCGCGCACCACGGGAACCAGCGGTCGAGCACGGCGGCCAGGGGCTCGCCGGTGTTGACCATGCGGTCGTATATCGAGGCCAGGGTCGAGGCCCGGGGGAAGCGGCTACGGCCATGACCACGAACGCCCGCGCCCGAGGTGCCACCGTCGCCGTGGCCCAAGCCCAGGTCGTGGCGCACCAACCCGAACAGCTCCGTGGCGTCGGACTGGTCGAGGATGCTGAACCCGGGGTCGAGGCCCAGAGCCCGGCCGTGGAGGCGCAGGCCGCGGTTGGCCACGGCGTGGAACGTGCCGCCCCACACCCGGCCGGCGGCCGCCGGATCGGACAGCCGGCCGGCCCGGGCCAGCAGCTCGTTGGCCGCCCGGCGGCTGAACGTGAGCAGGCACACCCGCTCGGGGTCGGCTCCCGCCCCCAGGATGCGGGCCACCCGGTGGGCGAGCGTGCCCGTCTTGCCCGTGCCCGCCCCGGCCAGCACGAGCAGCGGCGGGCCCTCGTGCTCGACGGCCTCCCGTTGCCGCTCGTTCAGCTCGAACATACGTTCGCCAGGCTACCACCGGCAGCCACCGGTCAGCGGAGCTCGGCGGCTATCCCTGCGGCCCAGGACCTCACGGCGTCCCAATCGCGGAAGTCGCCGTCGGGGACGCGCAGGGCCTTGACGACCATCCTCTCGGGCAGGCTCAGACCTTCACGAGCGATGCGGCCCGGGAACACACGGTGGCCTCGGGCGCCGGTGGTCGCCATCAGCTTGGCGATGTCCACGGGGTCGTCGGCCGGCTCAGGCGGGTCTCCCACCGGCCCGCTGGAGAAGAGCCATACGGCCCGGGCCCGCAGCGGGCCGGACAACCTCTCGGCCATGTCCTTGGCGGGGCCCAGCCAGTGGCCGGCGTAGACCGCGCTCCCGAGCACCACGGCGCCGAAGTCGTCCACCGACGAGACCTCGGCGGGAGCCTGGACCTCGACGGAGAAGCCCTCGTCCGAGAGAGACCGGGCGATCTCGGCCCCGATCTCCTCGGTAGCGCCGTGCTTCGACGCCGCTGACACCAGAACCCTCATGGCTCACCTCCGGCGGACCGCCCCGGTCAGAGTTCGAGTAGGTAACCCAGAAGGTAGACCCCGGGCTCGGGGGTGCGGTCGCGCTCGGGGGCGCGGCGGAAGCCGAGGTGCTCGTAGAGCCGGCGGGCTCCGGTCAGGGCCTCGGTGGTGTGCAGGGAGATGCGGGCCCGCCCCTCGGCCCGGGCCCTGTCGGCGCAGGCCTGCACCAACCGCGTGCCCACGCCTTGGCGCTGGGCCTCGGGGGCGACCACCAGCATGCGCACCCCGGCCTCGTCGGGCGCCGAGAACTCGGCGTAACCGCTGGCCGGCCCCGGGACGTAGGTGATGCTGCCGAGCAGGCGCTCGTCGCGGTCGACGGCCACCAGCACGACTGCCTCACGGGCCCGGGAGGCCACGTCGGCCAGCCGTGCCCGGTAGGCCGGGGACAGGCTCCCGCCCATGGCCTCGGAGTAGACCGACACCGTCAGGTCGGCGACCGCCTGGTGCTCGGACGGCCTGACCGGGCGGACCACGGCCCGCTCGGCCACGGGCTCAGGCGGTACGGGCGGCGGCCTGGAGGGGTACGGCTCAGGTGGTAGACGCGGCCCGGGGGCCTCAGGCGGTAGGGGGGCCTCAGGCGGCTCAGGCGGCACAGGCGGGCTCGCCCAGCTCGACGGCCGAGTGCAGGCCGGCCCGGGCCTCGGACGCCGCTTGGCCGGCCAGGCCATTGGCCGCCACCACGCCCTCGACCATGTCGGCCAACACCTCGGCCAGGGGCCTCCCCCTCACCGTCACGGCCACGATGACGCCTCCGTCGGCCCGCCGTCGCAGGGTGCGGACGGCGCCCTGGCGGCCGGGGGGACTACGGAAACCGGGCACCTCCAGGCCCCGTGCCCGGCACTCGGCGGCCAGGCGGCGGGCCGCGTCGGCGAAGGCCAGCGAGGTGGCGGCAGGCGGTGGCGGGGCGGGCACCCGACCAGCATGCCAGCGGTGTGTGACAGCCGGCCCCGCCAGCGGTCAGGCTATGGCCATGGACGACCCCCGAGACCCGCAACCGCCCGGCGACGCCGATAGCCCCACCCCCCCGCCGGTCGCGCCCGCAGGCCCGGGTGCGGGCACGGGCGCCCACCCCTCTTCCGGTCCCGCCGACCGTCCCGGGGGTGGGCCGGGCGGCGGGGCGAACGGTCCCAGCGGGGGCGGCCCGGGCGGGGGCGGGAGGCCGGGGGGGCGCGGGCCGGGGGGTGCACCCGAGACCGGAACGGGCGGTGGGGGGCCGGCGGGGCAGGGCGGGGCGGGGGCGGGGCGGGGGCCGGGTGGTCCCGGCTCCCGCAACGGGCCGCCGCGGGCTCCCCGGGCCGACTTCGGGCGACCGCCCACGGCCTACGACGCCGACTACTCGGTGCCGACGACCGGCCGCCAGGCCCGCATGGCGGGACTGCTGGCCATGCTCGGCGCCGGGCTGGTGGGGGTGGTCGCCGGGCAGGTCATCGCGGCCGTCGCCGAGGGCTTCGTGATCCGGGCCGACCAGCTCGAACCCACGGGCATCGAGACCGACCTGTTCCACCGGCTGGGGTTCCCCTTCGGCGGGCTGGGGGCGCCCGCCATCCTCTACCTCGTGGTGGGCCTCGCCCTGCTGGCCATGCCCACCCTGCTGGGCCACGTGCTCACGGCCGGCCAGGAGCGGCTGGTGAGCGTGGCCATCCTGGCGGTACCCCCGGTGGCCCTGGTGCTGGCCACCGGGAGCCTGCTGGCCGTCCGTAACCAGATCCACCAGTTCACCTCCCAGGGCCTGTCCCCGCCGCCCTTCGCCCGGCTGGGCTACGCCGTGTTCCTGCTCGGGGCCATGGGCGGGGCGGCAGTCGCCATCGGAGGAGCACTGGCCACGGCCAGGGCCCGCAAGAAGGGGTAGGCAGCCGGCCGTCACACCCGGCCGGTAGCGTGCCCCCCATGGACTGGGAGGCGGCGCTCACCCCGGCCCAGCGGCGGGTGGTGGTCGAGCTGATGGCGCGCGACCAGCCTCGGCCCACCTTCGACCGATCGCTGGGCGACGAGCTACGGGCCCGGCTCGAGGGGTCGTTGGCGCCGCTGGCCGAGTCGCTCGACGCCCCCCTGCGGGTGTCCAAGAGTGCCCTGGCCCAGGTCCACGCCTGCGAGTCCAACTACCTGGCCGAGCTCGACTGGCAGGGGTGGAACGGGGCCACGGCCGAGGGTGAGGTCACCCACCGGGCCATCCAGCTGTCGGTCGCCCTCGACGGGGAGGTCCCTCCCCTGGAGCTCGTCGACCACGCCATGGCCGAGATGGAGGCCGACGAGCGTTCGTCGCTGGGCAGCTTCCTGAGCGAGCTGGCGGGCCCGTCACGGGGCGACCTCCGGGGCCGGGCGGCCACCTCCGTGTCGACCTTCCTGGAGTGCTGGCCGCCCCTGCGCCCGAAGTGGCACCCTCGCACCGAGCTGCCCGTGCGGGTCGACCTGTGCGGCGGGCGGGTCGCCTTGTCGGGCAAGATCGACCTGGTGCTGGGCCAGGCCCGGGGATCGGAGGCCCGGTGCCTGTTCGTCGACCTGAAGACCGGCGGCCACTACCCGTCCCATCTCGACGACCTGCGCTTCTACGCCCTGGTGCAGGCGCTGCGCATCGGCGTGCCCCCCTTCCGGGTGGCCAGCTACTACCTCGAGTCGGCCAGCTTCGCGGTCGAAGACGTCACCGACCAGACCCTGGAGGCTGCGCTGCGGCGCACCGAGGAGGGCGTGGCCCGGCTCATCGAGGTCCGGGCCGGCCTGCGTCCCCCCGAGGTCACCCCGTGCCCCCGGTGCCGCTACTGCCGAGCGCGGGACACGTGCCCCGGGGCGGCCGAATGGGCCCGGCGGGATCAGCAGGACGACTGACCGGTCTTCTCCCACAAGGCCGCCACCGTCTCGCGGGAGGCGTGGCGCAGGTCCACGCCCGCGTCCACGGCCAGCCGCTCCATGGCCATGAACCGGTCGCGGAAGCGCACCGAGGTGGCCCGCAGGGCGCTCTCGGGGTCGACGTCGGCCTCCCGGGCCTCCCCCACCAGGTCGAACAGGCGCTCCCCGATCCCCGCCGGCACGGGCGCCCGCTCGCTCTCGCCCGCCCCCGATATCCCCACCGAGGCCGCCTTGCGCTGCACCTTGTGGGCGTAGAGCAGCGACGGCAGGTGGCCGGCGATGCCGTCCATGAGGCTGGCCGAACCCTTCTCGGCCTGCTTGATGTGCTCCCAGTTACGCATGACCTGACCGGGGGTGTCGGCTTCGACGTCCCCGAACACGTGGGGGTGGCGGGTGACGAGCTTGTCGTGCACTCGCCGGGCCACGTCGGCCAGCGTGAACTGGCCGGCCTCGGCCGCCAGCGTGGCGTGGAACACGACCTGGAACAGCAGGTCGCCCAGTTCCTCCTCCAAGTGCCCGTAGTCGCCCGTGCCCTCCAGAGCCTCGATGGCGTCGAGCACCTCGTAGGTCTCCTCCAGCAGGTGCCGGGTGAGACTCTGGTGCGTCTGCTCCCGGTCCCACGGGCACCGTTCGCGCAGCGTGCGCACCATCTCGGCGAACCGGGCCACTTCGCCGGCCACCGGGTCGGCCAGCTCGGGCACCCACAGCGAGGTGAGGTGGTCGGGCTCGACTTGGCGGTCGATCTCCGCCCAGGGCACCTCCCACACCCGCTCGTCGGCCAGCCCCAGGTGGTGGAGGACGAAGGCCCCAGGCGGCGGCTCGCCCTCGACGGCCAGCTTGACGGCCGACAGCACGCCCCGGGAGTCGCACTGGGCCACCAGCAGCGGCCCTCGTTCCCCGGCCGCCTCCACCTCGAAGCGGTGGCCGTCGACCAGCCGGACACCTGCGGCCAGGGGGTCGACGCCGAGCCGGGCCCAGGCCAGGTCGAGGAACGACAGGCCGGCCACGACCTCCACTTCCACCCGGGGGTCGGCCAGCAGGAGCTCGACCGAGCGCTCGGCCACCATGGGTGAACCCGGTACGGCGTAGACGACCTCGCCGTGGTCGGCGGCCGCCTCGGCCAGGGTGTCGACGATGCCCCCGTAGACCTCGTCCAGGGTCGCGGCCCGCTGGTAGAGGGCGTCGAAGCTGGCGGCCCCGGGCACCGCCGTGGCCGCCGGGTGGCGGGTGGTCCGCACGAACCGGGCGGCCTCGGCTACCCGCGCCACCGCCGACACGGCCTCGCCTGTCATCAAGCCGGGCCCGGCCGGGCCCAGCCCCACGACCACCACCGTGGGGGTCACGGGTTGAGGGGCTGTATCCCGCTCACTGGGGGGCTGTCCGGGACTGTCGTCGAGGGCAGGGTCGGCGGCGTGACCGTCAGGGCTTGCTTGTCGAACGTGCCGTAGCGGGGGTTCACCTCGATGTCGGCCTCGGCCACGGCCGCCGTGATCCACTCCTGGAGCATGTTGAGGCCGGCGGCTACGACCTGCTGGCGGGCCCGGGTGGAGGCCTGCTCGTAGGTCGGGACGGTTCGGGACCGCACGAGCACCACGTGGAACCCGAACTGGGTCTGCACCGGCCCGGCCACCTCGCCCACGGGCTGCTCGAAGATGACCCGGGTGAGCTCGGGGGCGCCGGCATAGCTCTCGGTGGTGATGTTGCACCCCAGGTCGCCGTCTTGGGCCGCGCTCTGGGTGTCCTGGGAGTCGGCCCGGGCCACCGCCCCGAACGACTCGCCGCCGTCGAGGCGGGCTTTCAGCTCGGCCGCCCGGTCCTGGGAAGTCACCAGGATGTGGCTCACGCACGCCTCGGCGAACTCGTCCCGGTTGGCCTCGAAGAAGGCCCGGTAGGCTTCCTCCCCGGCCTTCTGGCCGGTCAGGGCCACCGTCAGGGCGTCGACTTTGGCCGCCCGCTCGACGAGCGTGCGCTGGTAGTCGGCCGAGAAGCCGTTGAACACTTCCTCACCGCCGGCCTGGGCGGCCACCTCGGTGCGGACGCCTTGGAGGTCGGCCTCGGTGACCCGGATCTGGCGGCGCTCGATCTCCCGCTCGACGAGGACGTACTGCACCTGGCGTCCCAGCACCTGGGCGGTGAACACGGCGTCGAACGTGCCCGCCCCGCTGCCCCGGACGGGGAGGCGGGACTCGATCTGGGCCACGTAGGCCTCGTTGGCGGCGATGGCCCTCATCTCGCCCTCGAGGTCCTTCTGGCTGATCGACTGCCCGTCGACGCGGGCGGCATAGGGGCTCACCGAACCACAGGCGGTGAGCAGGAGGAGCAGGGCCGCGCTGGCTGCGAGCGCGGCCGGACCAAGCGAGCGTCTGTTCACGGTGCCGCCGATGGTACCGGCTGCGGTTCGGGAGGGACCAACACCCCCAGGAGGGTGATGAGCGCCTCGGCTGCGTCGTGACCGGGACGGACAGGGATGACGAGCTGGCCCAGGTCCTCCTTGTAGACGGCCTTGGGGAACAGGCGCTGGAGCCGGATGCGCTGGCTGGCCTTGAGGGCGAGAGGGGCCATGCGGGCCACGTCCCGGGCCACGGTCACCTCCCGCAGGCCGGTGCGCACGGCCTCCGAGCGCAGCCGGGCCACCCGCAGCAGGGCCTGGGCAGGCTCGGGGGGCGGCCCGTAGCGGTCGGCCCACTCGGCCGCGATGTCGTCGACCTCGGCCCCGGTCGTGACGGCCGCCAGCCGGCGGTAGGCCTCAAGGCGCAGTTCCTCCTTGGCCACGTAGTCCCGAGGCAGGTGGGCGTCCACGGGTACGTCCAGGCGCACCTCGGCAGGCTCCTTCGCGGGCTCGCCCTTCAGCTCGGCCACCGCCTCGGCCACCATCTGCACGTAGAGGTCGTAGCCCACGGCCGCGATGTGGCCCGACTGGCTGGCCCCCAGCAGGTTGCCGGCACCTCGGATCTCCAGGTCGCGCATGGCGATCTTGAACCCCGAGCCCAGCTCGGTCTGCTCGCCGATGGTCTTCAGCCGCTCGTAGGCCTCCTCGGAGAGCTGGCGCTCGGGTGGGAAGAACAGGTAGGCGTAGGCCCGCTGGCCGGCCCGGCCGACCCGGCCCCGGAGCTGGTGGAGCTGGCCCAGGCCCATCAGGTCGGCCCGGTCTACGACCAGCGTGTTCACCGTGGGCATGTCGATGCCCGACTCGATGATCGTGGTGCAGACCAGCACGTCGTAGTCACCCTCCCAGAAGTCGAGCACCATGCGCTCCAGCAGGGCCTCGTCCATCTGGCCGTGGGCCACGGCGATGCGAGCCTCGGGCACCAGCTCGCGCAGGCGAGCGGCCACGTTCTCGATGTCGTACACACGGTTGTGGACGAAGAACACCTGGCCCTCGCGCAGGAGCTCACGCCGGATGGCCTCGGTGACGGCCCGCTCGTCGTAGCCCCCCACGTAGGTGAGGATGGGCTGGCGCTCGGCCGGGGGGGTGTTGAGCAGGGTCAGGTCGCGGATGCCGGTGAGGCTCATCTCCAGGGTCCGGGGGATGGGCGTGGCGGTCAGGGTGAGCACGTCCACGTCGGCCTTGAACTTCTTGATGGCCTCCTTGTGGGTCACTCCGAAACGCTGCTCCTCGTCGACCACCAGCAGCCCCAGGTCCTTGAACTTGACGTCCGCCGACAGGAGGCGGTGGGTGCCGACCACCACGTCCACCGCCCCCGAGGTCACCCCCCCGACCACCTTGCGGGCCTGGCCCGGGGTCAGAAAGCGCGACAGAACCTCGACGCGGACCGGGTAGCCGGCGAAACGCTCGGAGAACGTCTGGAAGTGCTGCTGGGCCAGCAGGGTCGTGGGGACGAGCACGGCCACCTGCTTGCCGTCCTGCACGGCCTTGAACATGGCCCGGATGGCCACCTCGGTCTTGCCGAACCCGACGTCGCCGCACACCAGCCGGTCCATGGGGGTAGGGCCCTCCATGTCTCCCTTGACGTCGGCGATGGCCTTGAGCTGGTCGGGGGTCTCGCGGAAGGGGAACGCCTCCTCCAGCTCCCGCTGCCACGGCGTGTCGGGGGGGAAGGCGTGGCCCGGGCTGGCCAGCCGCTTCTGGTAGAGCACGACCAGTTCCTGGGCGATCTCCCTGACGGCCGAGCGGACCCGGGCCCGGGTCTTCTGCCAGTCCGAGCCGCCCAGGCGGTGGAGCGTCGGCGTCTCCCCCCCGGTGTAGTGGCGGATCACGTCGATCTGGTCGGAGGGCACGTAGAGCTTGTCGCCGCCCCGGTACTCCAGCAGCAGGTAGTCGCGCTCGGTCCCCCCGATCGAGCGGGTGACCATGCCCCCGTAGCGGCCCACCCCGTGGTGGTGGTGGACGACGAAGTCGCCCGCCTTGAGGTCCTCGAAGAACCCCTGGGCGTCGGTCCGCCGGGGCCGGGGCTGGCGGTGGGGGCGGCGGCGCCCGGTCACGTCGCTCTCGGTCAGCACGGCCAGCTTCACGTCGGGCAGGACGAACCCCCGCTCCAGGGGCTCGACCACGATCGAACCCCCGGGGGCGGCCCGCACGTCGGCGCCCGGGCCCAGGACGGGCAGGGCCACGCCCTCGTCCGAGAGGGTCGAGGCGATGCGGGCAGCCGAGCCCAGGCCGTCGGCCGCCACCACCACCTGGAAGCCCTTGCCCAGCAGGTCGCCCACCTGGTGGGCCAGCCGCTGGGCACCCCCGGCCACCGGCACCCACCCGGTCGCACCCAAGTTCACCGTGTCGGGGCCTTCGGCCACGTTGACGACCGTCCACGCCGGAGCGCGCGTGTGGGCCAGCAGGCGGTCGAAGGGCAGGTGGAGCCGGGGCCACTCGCGATCGGGTGATGCCCCCCACGTCTGGGCCAGAGAGGCGGCCAGGGCGGCCTCCTCCTCCAGCAGTTCCTTGGCCCGGTCGCGCATGCGCCGGGGCTCCACGAGCAGCACCTGGGCGCCCGGCCCGATGAGGTCGAAGAGCACGTGCTCACTGGTCGCCGGGTCGTCGCCCGCCAGCCACGGCAGCCACGACTCCATGCCGTCGAAGGTCGCCCCCTCGGACAGCCGCTCCCACTGCTCGCGGCCCCAGGGCTCGGACGCCACCAGCCGGGCGGCCCGGTCCCTGACCTCGCCGGTGGGCAGCACCTCCCGGCAGGGGAACAGCTCGACCCGTTCCACGTCGGCCGCCGAACGCTGGTCGGCCACCGTTATCCGGGTCAGGCGGTCGACCTCGTCGCCCCACAAGTCGATGCGTACGGGGGCGTCGGCCGTGGACGGGAAGACGTCGACGATCGAGCCTCGGCGGGCCACCTCGCCCCGGTGCTCGACCTGGTACTCGCGCCGGTAACCCAGGCTGACCAGCCGGGCCACCAGGTCGGTGGGGTCGAGCACGTCGCCGGGGGCGATGGCGACGGGCGCCACCTCCTCGACGTGGGGACCGAGCCGCTGGACCAGGGCGCGCACCGGCGCGACCACGACCTTGGGTTCCCGGTCGGGGTGGCGCAGGCGCCACAGGGCCCGTAGGCGCCGGCCCATGGTCTCGACCCCGGGACTGACCCGCTCGAAGGGCAGCGTCTCCCAGGCCGGGAACACCTCGACGGGGTCGTCGAGCCCGCCCGGCCCGGCGGGCCCGCCCAGGTAGGCCCGCAGGTCGTGGGCCAGGCGCTCGGCCTCGGCCGTGGTGGGGACGGCCACCACCACCGGGTGGCGTCCCGACAGGCGAGCCAGGCCGGCCACGGTGAAGGCCCGGGCCGGTTCGGCCACGGCCACCACCGCCGAAGGCGCGCCCGCCAGCCCCGTGATATCGGGGTGGCGGGCCAACAGCGGGGGCAGGGCCTCCAGCCTCACCGGCTCCAAGCTACCGCCCCTCTACGCGCCGAGAGCGTGCCCCGGCAGGGCACGCTCTCGGCGACGAACGCAGTTCTGTCAGCTCGCGATCTCTTTGAGGCGCTGGTCGATCGTGTCTCTCAGCGCAGAGAGCTCGGCGATCTCCTGTTCACGCGACTTGGGCTCGTCAGACGAACACCCGCAGCCGCAGCTAGCCGTGGTCGAACCCACGGTCATGGTCCCGCAGCCGCATCCGCAGCCACCTGAGACTCCATCAGCCATGGTCATCACCTCCTTGGATAGAGAGTACGACCTGGCCCCTAGGGCCAGGTCAACTCCTTTTCCGAGGTTTTCTCAGCGTTCGGGGTTGAAGCGGTTCATGGCCGCCTCCACGCCGTCGGTGAGGATGCAGAGAACGGCGTCAGCCGCCTCCTCCACGGCCACGTCGAGGTCGATCCGCTCGGCCTTGGGCGGGCGGCGCAGGACGTAGTCGGCCCCCAGCTGGCGCCCGGGCGGTCGGCCGATGCCGATGCGGACCCGCAGGAAGGCCCCGGTGTGCAGGTGGGAGCGCACGGACTCCAGGCCGTTGTGGCCGGCCGTCCCGCCCCCGTCTTTCACCTTTACCCGGCCCGCGGGCAGGTCGAGCTCGTCGTGGACGACCACGATGCGCTTGAGGTCGTGCTCGACTCCGAAGCGGCGGGCCAGGCGGGCGGCCGCCTCGCCCGAGAGGTTCACGTAGGTCTGGGGGAAGGCGACCACCAAGAAGCGGCCGTCGGTGCGGACCTCGGCCACCAGCGACCGCTCTTTGCCCTTGCGCAGGGGCAGGCCGAAGCGGCGGGCCAGCACGGCCACCACGTCGGCGCCCAGGTTGTGGCGGGTGCCCTCGTACTCGGGACCGGGGTTGCCCAGGCCGAGCACGACCAAGTCGGCCCGCTCCCCCTCCCGGGGCCGCAGCAGGTGCTACCCCTCGGCCGCGGGTTCGCCGCCGGCCCCGCCAGGGGCCGCTTCCGCATCGCCGGGCCCGCCTGGGGCCGCACCCTCGGCCGCCTCCTCGGCGGCCTCGTCCTCGGCTGCGATCTCCGCGGCCACCATGGACGCCGACGCCACCACGACGGTCTCGTCGGGGTCGACCTCGGTGACCACACCGGCGGGCAGGGTCAGGTCGCCCACCCGGACGGCGTCGCCCACGGCCAGGCCCGAGATGTCCACCTCGATGTGCGACGGGATGTCCCCCGGGGTGCACTGCACGGCCAGCGAGAAGAGCTGCTGGTCGATCACGCCTCCCGAGCGGGACACCTCGACAGCCTCGCCCTCGAGGCGCACGGGCACGTCGATCGAAACGATCTCGTCGCGACGCACGATCACGAAGTCGACGTGGCTGACCGTGCCCCGCACGGGGTGGCGCTGGAGCTGGCGGGCCATGGCCAGGTGGCGGGTGCTGCCCACCTGGAGCGACAGCAGGGCGTTGAGCCCGGACTCGCGGTTGAGCGCCCCCCTCAGCTCCCGCCCATCGACGACGACCGCCTGAGCGTCGATCCCGTGGCCGTAGAGGACCGCGGGGATCTTGCCCTCCCCCCGCAGGCGCCTCGACTCGCTACTGCCTGTCCCATGCCGCGGCTCGGCGGCCAGCTGTACTTCTGCCATAAGGAGAGCATTCTAGTTGCCTGGGGGGCTGCGCCCCCAACGCACGGCTACGCCGTGCTCCCCCACGCCCCGGGTAGGCGGACGAGGTTACTGCGGGGTCAGGCCTGGTTCTCGCCGCCGAAGATCTCCGAGACCGACTCGTCCTCGAAGACGGCGGCCAGGGCGTCGGCGATGATGCCGGCCACCGACAGCACCTCGATCTTGTCGATGCGGCAGTGGTCGGGGATGGGGAGGGTGTCGGTGACGACGACCCGGGACAGCACCGAGTTCTTCAGGCGGTCGATGGCGGGCTCGGCGAAGATGGCGTGGGTGGCCATGGCGTGGACCTCGGCCGCCCCGTTGGCCACCAGCAGCTCGGCGGCCGCGCAGATCGTGCCCGCGGTGTTGATCTGGTCGTCGACGAGGATGCAGGTGCGGCCGGCCACGCTGCCGATCACGTCGAGGGCGTCGACCTCCACGCCCGTGCGCCGCTTGTGCACGATGGCCAGGTCGGCGTTGAGGTGGCGGACGAACCGCTCGGTGAGCTTCACCCGACCGGCGTCGGGCGACACGATGACCACGCCGTCGCCGAAGTTGACCTGCACGTACTCGGTGAGGATGGGCATGGCCGTCAGGTGGTCGACGGGCACGTCGAAGAAACCCTGCACCTGGCCCGAGTGCAGGTCGAGGCTGACCACCCGGTCGGCACCCGCGGTCGAGAGCATGTCGGCCACCAGCTTGGCCGTGATCGGCTCCCGGCCCGACGACTTGCGGTCCTGGCGGGAGTAGCCGTAGTAGGGGCACACGGCCGTGATGCGCTTGGCCGACGCCCGCTTGGCCGCGTCGATCATGATCAGCTGCTCCATGATCGACTTGTTCACGGGCCGGCTGTGGGTCTGGATGATGAAGACGTCCGAGCCCCGGATGGACGCCCCGAACCGGCAGTGGATCTCCCCGTCGGGGAACTCCGACAGGTTGGTCTCGCCTAGGTCGACCCCGAGGTGGCGGGCGATGTCCTCGGCCAGGGGCAGGTTGGAGCGGCCGGCGAAGAGCTGGAGGCGCTTGCGGGGAGTGAGCTCCTTGGTCCCCTGCACCACTTCAGTCACGCTTCGCTCGCTCCGGGCCCTCGTCCTCGTTGGCAGATGCAGTGTAGAACGGCCCGGTGGTCGCGCCCGGGACGACGTGGGAACCGGGCCGTAGCACGGCGTAGGGGCCGACCACCGCATGGGGCCCGACCTCGGCGTCGTAGCCCACCGACATCTCGACGCTGGCCCCCTCGCCCACCGCGCAGTCGACGAGGCGGACGTCGGGGCCGAGGCGGGCGCCCGAGCCCACCACCGTGCGGCCCTGGAGCATGGTGCCGGGCAACAGGGTCACGTCCGTGCCGAGCTGGACCGAGGCGTCCACGTAGGTGTGGTCGGGGTCGGTCATGGCCACCCCCGCCTTCATCCACCGCCGGTTGATGCGCCTGCGCAGCTCGGTCTCGGCCACGGCCAGCTGCTGGCGGTCGTTCACGCCCAAGGCTTCGGTGGGGTCGTCGACCGTCACGGCCGCCACCGGGTAACCGACCTGGGAGAGCACGGCCACCACGTCGGTCAGGTAGTACTCGCCCTGGGCGTTCTCGGGGCTCAGCCGGCGCAGGGCGGGGGCCAGCACGCTGCGCCGGAAGCAATAGATCGAAGTGCCCACCTCGTCCACGACCCGCTCCGCCTCGGTGGCGTCGAGCTCCTCGACGATGTGGCTCACCCGCCCGTCCTTGCCCCGGATGACGCGGCCGAAGCCCGTGGGGTCGTCGAGGCGGGCCGTGAGCAGGGTGGCGGCCGCGTCGCCCGAACGGTGCTCGGCCACCAGGCCCCCGAGGGTGGACGGCCGCACCAGCGGGGTGTCGCCCGGGAGCACGATGAGGTCGCCGTCCTCGTCGTCGTCGGGGAAGGCGGTGAGGGCCACCGAGACGGCGTCACCGGTGCCCCGCTGGGCCCGCTGCTCGACGAAGTCGATGGGCAGGTCGGGCGGACCGTGCTCCAGGAGCGTCTTGGTGACCCGCTCGGCCCCCCAGCCCACGACGACCACGGCCCGGTCGACGAGCAGCTCGGAGAGGGCGTCGAGCACATGGAGCAGGATGGGCCGCCCGCACACGGCGTGCAGGGGCTTGGGCAGCGACGATCTCATGCGGCTGCCCTCGCCTGCCGCCATGACCACCGCGCAGAGCGGCCTCAAGCCCATACTCATTTCTACCGCCCTCCCGGCCCGGTCGCGTACCGGGGGTCGTGGACGACCGGCGGGCGGCGAGCGGCCGGTAGCATCGGACCAGAGATTCGGGGGTGGTGTAATCGGCGAGCACGGCAGCCTTTGGAGCTGTCAGGTCCAGGTTCGAGTCCTGGCCCCCGAGCGGCTACCCTGACGGCCGCACATGGGATCGCTCATAAAGAAGCGCCGCAAGCGGATGCGCAAGAAGAAGCACAAGAAGATGCTGAAGGCCACCCGCTGGCAGCGCCGCGCCGGCAAGTAGCGTTCCCCCTGTCTTCGGCTAGCGCCTCATACCGTCGAGGCACTTAGTCAGGCCACCGTCCGCACGACCACCCGGCCGTCACCGGGGAACTCGCCTTCGACGAACCACGTGGCCCCGCTCCCCGCCAGCCGGGGGGCCAGGCCCGTGGCCTCGGCCAGGCGGTCGCGCCACTCGGCCAGTTCGGGGACGACGGCCAGGGCGGCCGGCTCCAGGTCGTTGCCGTTGGGACCGGTCGGGCCGCCCAGGTCGTCCCAGGCCCCGTACACGGCCGCCGTGGGCACGGCCACGGGCGGGACGAGCAGGGTGAACCGCCGGTCCTCGAAGGCCAGGGGCTCCACCGCCTCGCCCGCGCCCGTCACCCACGCCCGCCCGCCCACCAGGCAGAAGGGCACGTCCGAGCCCAGGGAGGCGGCCACCGCCAGGTCGTCGCAGCCCGCCCAGCGCAGCACGGCGGCCGCGTCCGCCGACCCGCCCCCGAGGCCGGCCCCCGCGGGGATGTGCTTGTGGAGATGCACGAGGGCCGTGCGGCCCACGGCCTCCAGGGCCCGGGCCACGAGGTTGGACCCGTCCGGGGGCACTCCGTGGCGGTGGGGGCCGCCGACCACGAGCCCGTCGCCTTCGACGATGTCCACCACGTCGGCGAGGTCGACGGTGACCATCTCGGACTCGATCAGGTGGTAGCCGTCGGGTTCGACGCCCGTGACCCGCAGCGACAGCGTCAGCTTGGCGGGAGCGATGTGCTGCATGCGGCCAGTCTCTCCCAATGGGCCAGGCCGAGCTCCTCGGCCCGGGCCTCGGGGCGCACGCCCGCAGCCTCGAACCCCCGGTCGTCGACCAGCCCGGCCAGCGAGCGCCGGAGCATCTTGCGGCGCTGGCCGAACCCGGCGGCCACCAAGGCGAACATGCGCTCACGGTCAGCGCCGCCGGGCGGGCGGGCGTGACGGCGGATGTCGACGATGGCTGACTCGACCTTGGGCTCGGGCCAGAAGACGGTGGCCGGCACCCGGCCCACGACCTTGGCCGTGGCCCAGTAGGCCACCTTCACCGACACCGCCCCGTAGGCCTCCTCGCCGGGCCCGGCGGCCAGCCGCTCGGCCACCTCCCGCTGGACCATCACCACGATACGGCGTACGGCCGGGACGTGGTCGAGCAGGTCGGCCACCAGGGGGGTGGCGATGTTGTACGGCAGGTTGGCGACCATGGCCCACTCGTCACCGCCGAGCAGGCCGTCCCAGTCGAGGGCCATGGCGTCGGCCTCCACGACGGTCACGCCCGCTCCCGAAACGGTCTCCCGCAGGGCGGGCACCAGCCGGGGGTCGACCTCGACGGCGGTGACCGCCGCCCCCGTCTCGGCCAGGGCGAGCGTCAAGGAGCCGACCCCCGCCCCTACCTCGACGACGCGATCGCCCGGGCCCACGCCCGCCAGCCGGGCCATGCGGCGGACGGTGTTGGGGTCGACGACGAAGTTCTGGCCCCTGGTCTTGGTGGGCCGTGCGCCGTGACGGGCCAGCAGGTCCCGCACCTGCCGGCCGGTCAGCGTCACGGCTCCCGGGAAGGTCGGGGTGAGGAGTGCGCCCCCGGGCGGTGGGCGCCTACCACTCGATGACGACGTCGATCAGCCCCGCCTCGGCGTAGGCCAGGCGCTCGAAGCTGTCGCGCGACAGGTCGATGATCCGGGTGGTGTCGGCCGGGCCCCAGTCGTAGACCAGGCAGGTTGTCACCGCCCCGTTGTGAAGGCGGATGATGCGGATCACCGTGCCGAAGGGTGCCGTGCGGTGGGCGCACGTGCGCTCGGGGGCGTCGTACCACGACGCCACCCCGGACTCCCGCTCGGTCCCCCACGGCGGCAGGTTGGTGGGGACCGGGGAGCCCCCCGGTGGGAAGGGTGCGCTGGCCGCCGCGGCCGGCGGCGTGGTGGTGGTCGTGGTCGTGGTCGTGGTGGGTGGGACGGTGGTGGTGGTGGTGGTCGTCGTCTCCACGGCCGGCTCGATCGTCGGCGCGGTGGTGGTGGCCGTCGCCGGCACGGTCGTCGGTGGTGCGGCCGTGGTGACCGGCTCGGTGACCGGCGCCGCCGGCCCGGCCGAGCTGGCGGAGCCGTCGGGGCCGGCCAGGCCGCTCCCCGAAACCGACGCACGCACGACCGGGGCCGGCGCCACCGCCGCAGGCGCGGCCCGGGCCCCGCCCCCGGGCCGGCCGGCACCCACGAGGGCGGCGTGCGGTGCCCCGCTGATGTCGAACCGGGTGGCCTCGGATCCGCCGCCGGCGTCCCCGCGTAGCCACAGAACGGGCAGAAGCAGTACTGACGCGCACACGCCAACCGCTAGACGCGGGGCGTTGCGCCGTCCGTTTGTGGCCGTCAGGAGGCCCCCACCTTTCCTGTCGGTGCCGCGCAACGGGTCGCGCGACGCGGGAGGGGAAGCGGCCAAACCCTACGGGCCGGTGCGGCCTGCCCGCAAGCCGAGGTTCAGGTCAAGTTGAACGCGGCGGACGCGTTGGCGCTGGTCAGGGCGGCCATCTCTTCCACCGGGACGCCCCTGACGGCGGCCACGGCCGCCCCCACCACGGCCACCAGGGCGGGCTCGTTGCCCTGTCCCCGGTGGGGCACGGGGGCCAGGTACGGGGCATCGGTCTCCACCAGCAGGCGGCTGGGGCTGCAGGTACGGGCCGCGGCCCGCAGGTCGTCGGCCCCCTTGAACGTGACGATCCCGCTGAAAGACAGGTAAGCACCCAGATCGAGGGCCCGGCGGGCTTCGCCTGGCCCTCCCGTGAAGCAGTGGAACACCACCCTGTCGGGCACGCCCTCGGCCGCCAGCACGGCGAAGGTGTCGTCCCACGCCTCCCGGGTGTGGATGACCAGGGTGTGGCCGTGGGCGCGGGCCAGCCCGATCTGGGCCGCGAATGCAGCCCGCTGGACATCGCGGGGGGAGTGGTCGTAGTGGTAGTCGAGCCCGCATTCGCCCACCCCCACCACCCGGGGGGCGTCGAGCAGGGGCAGCAACCCGTCGGTGCCCAAGGTGGCGTCGTGGGGATGGAGGCCGACCGTGGCCCACACCCGCCCGGGCGCGGCGGCCGCCAGCTCGATGGCCGCCTTCGACTTCTCCGGGTCGGTCCCCACGCAGATGACCCGGTCGACCCCCGCGGCCTGCGCCCGGTCGAGGGCGTCAGCCGGCAGTCCCTCGTACTGGAGGTGGCAGTGGGTGTCGGTCCACATCAGCCGGCCTTCTTCCTGGGGAACAGGGGCGCCCCCTTCTCTACCGGAAGGCCGCCGGGATAACCACCCCAGGCGGCCGCCTCGGGCAGGCGCTGGGCGCCGGGCGAGCCCTCCAGACCGATGCGGCGCCAGGCCTCGGTGGCCGCCCCGGGGACGGCCGGCCAGGCCAGCACGCACACCAGGCGGACGGCCTCGAGGGCGTCCCCCAGCACGGCGTCGACCTCGGGCCCCGGCTCGGCCTTCCACGGCTCGTGGGCCTCGAGGTGGGCGTTGGTCTGGCGTATCAGGCCCCAGGTGGCGTCGAGGGCCTCGGAGGGAGCCAGGCGGTCCCAGGCGCCGGCCACCGCCTCGTACACCGAGGCAGCCACCTCCCGCAGCGGGCTGTCGGGCCGGGGCCGGGGGCCGGTGCCGCCGCACTTGCCGGCGACCACGGTCGTCACCCGGGAGACCAGGTTGCCGAAGTTGTTGGCCAGGTCGGCGTTGTAGCGGGCCAGCAGTCCCTCGTAGGAGAAGTCACCGTCCGGGCCGAACGGGGTGTCGCGCAGGATGTGGTAGCGCACGGCGTCGACCCCGTAGTCCTCGATGAGGGCGGCCGGGGTGATCTGGGCCAGCTTGGTGTTGCTCTTGGAGATCTTCTCGCCGCCCAGCAGCAGCCACCCGTGGGCGGCCACGCACCGGGGCGGCTCCAGCCCGGCCGCCAGCAGCATGGCCGGCCAGTACACGGCGTGGAAGCGGATGATGTCCTTGCCCACCAGGTGGTAGTCGGCCGGCCACCACTTAGCGAAGGCGTCGGGGTCGTCGCCGTAACCGGCGGCCGTGATGTAGTTGGGCAGGGCGTCGAACCACACCCACGTCACTTGCGTGGGGTCCCAGGGCAGGGGCACCCCCCAGTCGAACGAGCTGCGGCTGATCGAGATGTCCTGCAGGCCCTGGCGTATGAAACCCAGCACCTCGTTGCGGCGTCCCGCGGGGACGATGGCCTCGGGGTGGGCCTCGTAGTAGTCGAGCAGGCGCTGCTGGTAACGGGAGAGGCGGAAGAACCAGTTCTGCTCGGTCACGACCTCGACGGGGCGTCGGTGGACCGGGCACAGGCCCTCGACCAGGTCGCTCTCGGTGTAGTAGGCCTCGCAGGCCACGCAGTAGAGGCCTTCGTAGGTGCCCAGCTCGATGTCGCCGTTGTCGTGGATGGCCGACAGGAACTTCTGCACCGACCGGGTGTGGCGCCCCTCGGTGGTGCGGATGAAGTCGTCGTAGTCGACGTCGAGCTGGTCCCAGGCGTCGCGGAAACGCCGGCTGTTGCGATCGGCCAGCTCCCGGGGGTGGACGCCCTGGGCGTCGGCCGCCTGCTTGTTCTTGAGCCCGTACTCGTCGGTACCGGTGACGAACAGCACCTCGTCACCCAAGAGGCGGTGCCAGCGGCTCACGGCATCGCCGATGACGGTCGTGTAGGCGTGCCCTATGTGGGGCGCGTCGTTCACGTAGTAGATCGGCGTCGTGCAGTAGAACCGGTTCACTGGCCAAGCGTAGGCCGGGCGCCGCCGGCACCCTCAGGCAATTCGCCGGCCAGCCGCTCGGCCAGGTCGTAGACCGAACGCTTGGGCACTCCCAAGCCGGCGGCCACCGCGGCCACGGCCGACTTCTTGTCCTCGCCGGCCACCAGGCGGGCTCGGAGGGCGTTCTCGACGTCGTCGGGCCCGGCGGCCGCGGGCGGGGGGGCACCCTCGACCACCAGCACGTACTCCCCCCGGGGGTCGCGGGCCGCCAGGTGGCCGGAGGCCTCGCTCAGCGGTCCCCGCCAGAGCTCCTCGTGCACCTTCGTCAGCTCCCGGGCCACGGCCACCCGGCGGTCGCCCCCCAGGGCCGCGGCCAGGTCGGCCACCGTCTCGCGCACCCGGTGGGGGGCCTCGAAGAGCACAGCCGTCCTCTGCTCGTCGGCCAGGGCGGCCAGCCGCTGCGCCCGGGCCCGGCCCTTGCGGGGCAGGAACCCCTCGAAGCAGAAGCGGGCCGTGGGCAGGCCGCTGACCACCAGGGCGGCCAGCGCGGCCGAGGGGCCGGGCACCACCGTCACCTCGTGGCCGGCGGCCACGGCCGCCGCCACCAGCCGCTCCCCGGGGTCGGAGACGGCGGGCATGCCCGCGTCGGTCACCAAGGCCACCGTGGCCCCGGCCGCCAGGCGGTCGAGCAGGGACCGGGTCTTGGCCGCCTCGGTGTGCTCGTTGAGGGTCACGAGCCGGCCTCCGGCGGCCAGCCCACAGTGCGACAGGAGCTGGCGGGCCCGGCGGGTGTCCTCGCAGGCGATCGTGCCGGCCGCGGCCAGGGTCTCGACCGCCCGAGGGGACAGGTCACCCAGGTTGCCGATAGGGGTGGCCACCAGCACCAGGCGGCCGCCACCGTGGCCCGTCAGCTCCGCACCTCGAGCCGGTCGCCGGGCCGCAGCTTCCACCGGTCGAAGGCCCCGGCCTCGGCCTCGATCACGCAGCGGCACCGCGGGGACGGGCGGGTGAGCCGGTTGGGGACGAGCGTCAGCGACCGGAGCACAACCAGGTCGCGGTCGCAGAAGGCCACGTCGATCGGGAAGCGCATCCCGAAGCTGTGGACCGACCGGCACGGGTCGAGCAGCAGGGCTCCGTCCACATGGTCACGCCCGAGCAGGCCCCGCATGCGGTCCTGGCGGCTGGTGGCCAGCTCCAGGGCAGCCAGCACCTCCTCGTCCCTCAGCAGCCAGGCCATGGGTCAACGCCAGCAGGAGCCGGTCGCCGCGGTCACACGTTGAAGCGGATCTCGAGCACGTCGCCGTCGGCCACCACGTACTCCTTTCCCTCGACCCTCAGCTTGCCCGCGTCGCGGGCCGCCGACCACGACCCGAGCGACAGCAGCTCGTCCCACTGGACCACCTCGGCCCGGATGAAGCCCCTCTGGAGGTCGGAGTGGATCACCCCCGCGCACTCGGGGGCCTTGGCCCCGGCCCTGAACGTCCACGCCCTCGACTCCTTGTCACCGGTGGTCAGGAACGTCCGCCGTCCCAGCAGGTGGTAGGCGGCCCGGACCACCCGGGGCAGGGCCCCTTCACCCAGGCCCAGGCCGTCGAGCAGCTCCTGGCGGTCGGCCGGGTCGAGGCGGGCGGCCTCGGACTCGAGCTGCACGCACACCGCGAGCACGTCGGCGGCTTCGCCCAGCTCGGCGGCCACCGGCTTGGTGATCACCTCGGCGTCGTCGAGCTGGTCCTCGCCCAAGTTGACCACGGCCAGCACCGGCTTGGTGGTGAGCAGGAACATGGGCTTGAGGGCTTCGCGCTGCTCGGCCGAGAGACCCGACCGGTAGATGGGGACGCCGGCGTTGAGCTCGGCCAAGGCGGCGTCGAGAACGGCCACCGCGGCCACCTGGCTGGGGTCACCCTTGACCATCTTGCGCCGCTTGGCCACCTGGGCCTCGGCCGACTCGGCGTCGGCCAGCACGAGCTCCAGCTCCAGGGTGTGGAGGTCGGCCAGCGGATCGGAGCCGCCGGTCACGTTCGGGTCGTCGAAGGCCCGCAGCACCATGACCACGGCATCGACCTCGCGGATCCCGCCCAGGAAGCGGTTGCCGAGGCCCTCGCCACTGGCCGCCCCGGCCACGAGGCCGGCGATGTCGACGAGCTGCACGGTGGCCGCCACCTTCTTGCGCGACTTGCTCATCTCGGCCAGTGCGTCGAGCCGCGGGTCGGCCACCTGGGCGATGCCGACCGTCGTGTCGGTCGTCGAGAAGGGGTGGGGGGCGACGAGCGCCGACCCGCCCGTCAGGGCGTTGAAGAGTGCCGACTTGCCCGAGTTGGGCAGACCAACCAGGCCGAGCCGTTCCATTGCGGCTGAGGTTAGGCGCTGGCCGTGGGTCGGGGGCACAGTCCCCGGCCCACGGCCAGCGCGGGCCCGATCGACGACACGTCGTGGATGGCAAGCGCGGCCCGACCGCGCGAGCGCCCGCCAGCCGGGCAGGGATGGGGGAGCACGGCCCAGCCGTGCGCCGGGGGCGCAAGCCCGGCCCGGGCCGGTCCGTCCGCTAGCCTCGCCGGACCATGTCCAAGAAGACCAGCAAGCGCAAGATCCGCAGCCGCAAGAACAAGGCCAACCACGGCAAGCGGCCCAACGCCGGCCGTTAACCCCAGGTTCCCCCCGGCCCCGCCCACCCGGCGGGACGGCACCGTCGACGTCCTCCACGGGATCGCGGTCCCCGACCCCTACCGGTGGCTGGAGGACGGGGACGCGGCCGAGGTCCGCCAGTGGGCGGCCGCCCAGGACGCCCGCGCCCGGGCCTTCCTCGACGCCCTGCCCCAGCGCGAAGGCTTGCACGGCCGGTTCGTCGAACTGCTGAGGGCGGGCACGGTGTCGGCCCCGGCCCTGGCCGGCGACCGGGTGTTCACGCTGGAGAGAGCGGGCGACCTCGACCAGGCGGTGGTCGTGCTGCGCTCGGCCTCTGACCCGGCCGAGCCGCCCCGGGTCGTCGTCGACCCTCACCACCTGGCCGCCGACCACGCGGCCGCCGTCGACTGGTTCTCGCCGTCGCCCGACGGGCGCCTGCTGGCCTACGGCGTCTCTGAGGCCGGGAGCGAGCACGGGGTGCTGCGGATCGTCGACATCGACGGCAACCGCCTGCTCGACGACGAGATCGGCCCTGTCCGCCACCCCTCGCCGGCGTGGCTGCCCGACGGTTCGGCCTTCGCCTACAGCCGCCTGCCGACCCCCGGCACGGTGGCCGCCGGGGACGAGGGCTACTGGGAGAGCCTGTGGTGGCACACCGTCGGCACCAGCGCCGACGAGGACGAGCCCCTCCTGGCCGACGGGCTCGAGCGCACGGCCCTGCCCTACGCCACCATCTCGCCCGACGGGCGCTGGCTAGCCCTGCACGTCCACCTCATGCCCACCCGCACCGACGTGGTGCTGCTCGACCGCCTCACGGGCACGCGCACGGTCGTCATCGAGGGCGAGGAGGCGGGCACCGCCGCCCAGGTGGTCGGGGACCGGCTCTTCGCCTCCACGACCCACGGTTCCCCCCGGGGGCGGGTCGTCAGCGCCCTGGTGGGGCGCCCCGAGGCGGCCAACTGGCAGACGGTGGTGGCCGAGGGGGAGGGCGTCGTGGACGGCTTCGCCGTGGCCGGGCGTTCGTTGCTGGTGGCCGTGACCGAGCACGCCGTGTCCCGGCTGTGGCGCTACGGGCTGGACGGCTCGGGGGCCACCGAGGTCGGGCTGCCCGAACTGGGCTCGATCGGGGCCATGGCGACCGACGGCACCAGCGAGCGGGCGTTCGTGACGTTCACGTCGTTCACCCGCCCGCCCGCCCTGTGGCGCTGGACGCCGGGGGCCGCGCTGGAGCCCTGGAGCTCGCACCGCGCCCCCGCCGACCCGGCCCGCTTCCGGGTCGAGCAGGTGTTCTACCCCTCCACCGACGGGGCCCGGGTCCCGATGTTCGTGGTGTCGGCGGCCGGCAGCGAGGCCGGGCCGGGCACGCCCACGGTCCTCAGCGGCTACGGCGGGTTCGCCATATCCTCGACCCCCGCCTTCTCCCCTGGAGCCCTGGCCTGGTGCGAGGCTGGAGGAGCCTTCGCCCTCGCCGGCATCCGGGGCGGGGCCGAGTACGGCGAGGACTGGCACCGGGCGGGCATGCGGGCCCGCAAGCAGCAGGTGTTCGACGACTTCGGGGCGGCCGCCGACTGGCTGGTGGCCGAAGGCCGCACCAGCCCGGAGCGGCTGGCGGTCCGGGGCGGCTCCAACGGCGGGCTACTGGTGGGAGCCATGGTCACCCAGCGGCCCGGCCTGTGCCGGGCGGCGGTGTGTTCGGTGCCCCTGCTCGACATGCTGCGCTACCACCGGTTCCTCATCGGCGCCCTGTGGGTGCCCGAGTACGGTGACCCCGACGACCCCGACGACTTCGCCGTGCTCCACGCCTACTCGCCCTACCACCGGGTCGTCGACGGCCTCGACTACCCCGCCCTGCTGGTGACCACGGCCGAGTCCGACTCGCGAGTCGACCCGCTCCACGCCCGCAAGTTCACGGCCCGCATGCAGCAGGCCGGGGCCGACGTGCTCCTGCGGGTGGAGGCCCGGGCGGGCCACGGACAAGGCAAGCCCCGCTGGAAGCAGGCCGACGAACTAGCCGACACCTGGGCCTTCCTGGCCGACCAACTGGACGGCCGCGCCGAGTCCTGAACCAATGGCCGGGCTGAGTACCGCCCGGCCGACGTCGCAGCGGCGGTGTCGTCGACGTGGTCGTAGACGCGGCCGTCGAGCCGATGGTCCGCCGATGGTCCGCCGATGGTTCGCCGGCGGCACCCCCGCGCCAGGGAACTGGCGGCCGATTCCGTTGAGTTTCCCAGCCCGTTCCCAGCCGGCGCTGGTGGGGTGAGGGCACGATGCTCATTCAGACAACCCATCCCGTCCTCAATCCGGGTGGTCCGCGCACGAGGAGCGCGCCGTGAGCGTGCTGGCCCGCGGCATGCGGAACGCTTTCCGCAACGGCATCCGTACCGTCTCCATCGTCGCCATCCTGGGACTGAGCGTAGGGCTGGCGCTCACCATGGTCCTGGCCCGCCATGCGGTACAGGCCAGGATCGAGTCGGTCGAGGCCTCGATCGGCAACATCATCACCGTTTCCCCTGCCGGGGTGCGGGGTTTCGCAGGCGGCGGCGACCCTCTGACTGGGAGCCAGCTTGGGCCCATCCACGCCATGGCCCACGTGGTGGCGGTGACGGAAACGCTCAACGATCGTCTCACCGCAGCCGACACCGAGTTGCAGTCCGCCCTAGAGCTGGGCGCCCTCGGTGCCCGAGCACAGCCGGGCGCCAACGCACCTGCCCAGAACCCACAGTTCAGCGGGGGCGCCGGACCGGGGGGCTTCTCGGCGCCGATCGTGGTGATCGGTACGAACGACCCCACCAACCTGCAGACCTTCGGGGTGGGCGCCGGCGTCACCCTGACGGCCGGTGCCGCCTTCCCGGCGGGCTCGAACGACGCCGTCGCCCTCCTTGGCTCGGGCCTCGCCACCAAGAACAACCTGAGCGTCGGCTCGACGTTCCAGGCCTATGGCACCGACTTCACGGTGGCCGGCATCTTCGACACCGGCGGCAACCGGTTCGCCGACAGCACCATGGTGGCCCCCCTCTCGACCGTTCAGCGAGTATCGGGACAGTCCGACGCGGTGACCCAGGCCGTCGTGCAGGTGGACTCGATCACCAACCTGGGGACGACGGCGGCGGCCATCAGGACAATGCTGGGCGACGCCGCCGACGTCACCAGCGAAGCGGACACCTCCAGCCAGGCGCTGGAGCCCCTCAAGAACATCAAGAGCATCTCGCTCTACAGCCTGGCCGGGGCTGTCGGCGCGGGCGCCGTGATCATCTTCCTCACCATGCTGATGATCGTGCGGGAGAGGCGCCGGGAGATCGGCGTGCTGAAGGCCATCGGCGCGTCGAACTTCACGGTCATGCGCCAGTTCATGGTCGAGGCGGTGACCTTCACCCTGGCCGCCGCTGTGATCGGTCTCATGATCGGAGTGGTGGGCGGGAACCCCGTCACCAAGCTCCTCGTCAACAACAGCACGGCCGGCGCAGCCGCGCCGGCCGTAGGCCCGAACGCCGGGGGGCCGGGGCCAGCCGGCCAGTTCCCGGGGCCAGCCAACGTCCCCCGCATACAGGGGGGTGGCGGCCCGGGCCCCGGGGCGGCCCTCGGCGCGGCCCCGGGAGGGGCCGGTATTGCCCAACGGCTGAACCTCACCAACGTCCGTGTCGCCATCGGCTGGAACGTCGTGCTCTACGGACTGGCGGCTGCCGTGTTCATAGCCCTCGCGGGCAGCGCCATCCCATCGCTCCTCCTCGCTCGGGTGCGCCCCGCAGAAGTGCTGAGGGCCGACTGATGCTGCGCGCCACCCGCGTCACCAAGCGGTACCAGTCGGGCGACGCCGGGGTGACCGCCCTCGACGACGTCAGCCTGGAGGTCCCCGATGGCCAGTTCGCCTCCATCGTGGGCAGGAGCGGCAGTGGCAAGAGCACGCTGCTGGCCCTCCTCGGTGCCCTCGACACGCCCACGTCCGGGCACATCGAGGTCGACGGCCAAGACCTCACCGCCCTCCCCTCCAGGGGGTTGACGAAGTACCGGCGCTCCAAGATCGGCTTCGTCTTCCAGGGTTACAACCTCGTCCCCAACCTCACGGCCCTCGAGAATGTCATGCTCCCCATGGAGCTGATGGGGGGCCCGCGCGCCGAGCGCAAGGCCCGCGCCGCCGAGTTGCTGGCCCAGGTCGAGCTGGAGGGCGCCAAGCAGCAGCGCCGGCCGGCCAAGCTTTCCGGCGGGGAGCAGCAGCGGGTGGCCATCGCCCGGGCGCTCGCCAACCGACCGAGCGTCATCCTCGCCGACGAACCGACCGGCAACCTCGACAGTCAGACAGCGAGGATGATCTTCGACCTGCTGCACAGCCTGGCCCGGACGATGAACACGACCGTCGTGACCGTCACCCACGACCTGTCCATCGCCGGCAAGACCGATGTCACCTTCAGGCTCAAAGACGGTCGCATCGCCTGAGCCCTTCGGGACACGAGGGCCTGTGTCTCCCCGGTCAGGCTTCGCCTCGTTCCTGGGCGAAAGCCCCTGGGATGGCCCAAACGTTCGCAGTTGCGTGGGTGGAGAGGCCCGAGCCGAGCCCGGCCCGAGCCGAGAGCCGGCTCCCGGCAACCGAACATGCGGCTGGCAACAAGTGGCCGGGCCCTGCGCCGGCACTTCGACCGGCCTCCCGGCGGACTGTGAGGGTTCTCCCAGGTTTGGAAGCTCTACTTGAAGGCGTGGCCACGGTGAGCAGGGTGCTGGTAGTGGACGACGAGGAGTACATCCGCGACCTGGTGTCCTCCGCCCTGCGCATAGCCGGCTTCCAGTCGACGACCGCAGTCGACGGGCCGCGGGCGCTGGCCGCGGTGAGCGCCGAGAACCCCGACCTGGTCATCCTCGACGTCGGGCTCCCCGGTATCGACGGCTTCGAGGTGTGCCGGCGCCTGCGCGGCGACGGCGACGAGACGCCGGTCATCTTCCTGACCGCCCGGGACAGCCCCGAGGACCGGGTGTCGGGGTTCACCAGAGGCGGCGACGACTACCTGACCAAGCCGTTCTCCTTGGAGGAACTCGTGGCCCGCGTCCGGGCTGTGCTGCGGCGGACGCAGCGCTCCGGCACCACCGACCACCGGTTGCGCTACGCCGACCTGGAGATCGACGAGGACACGATGCGGGTCAGCCGGGGAGACCGGCCAATCCAGCTCTCGCCTACAGAGTTCAAGCTCCTGCGCTTCCTGCTCATCAACCGCGAGCGGGTGCTCTCCAAGGGCCAGATCCTCGACCATGTGTGGCAGTACGACTTCGGCGGGAGCGGGGGAGTGGTCGAGAACTACATCTCCTACCTCCGCAAGAAGGTCGACGACGTCGAGCCGCACCTCATCCACACCGTACGGGGCTTCGGGTACGTGCTCCGTCAGGAGCCGTGAGCCAGGATGATCCGCCGGCGCCTCGTCGCCTCGATCCTCGCCGTCGTGGCTGGCGTAACCGGCCTGGCCGGGGTTCTGATCATCGATTCCCTCGAACGGCGGCTACTGGCCGGCGTCGACCGGGAGTTGGAGACACGGCGGGTCGCGGTGGCACCTCCCTCGGGCGGGGGCTTCGGCCGGCGCCCACCGTTGGCGGCCCGCAACGACCCCGGCTCGCCCTTCGACGTCCGCCGCTACGCCTTCGTCCTCCTCGGTCCCGATGGGCGGGCGTTGTCCGCCCTACCCACCGGGCCGCCCGACGATCCGGGCCCTCTCCCAGACGTGTCGGGCCACCCGCCGACAGACCGGGCCTTCACGGTGGGGAGCGTGGGCGGCAGCGGCCTGCGCTACCGGGCCATCGGGATCCCCCAAGCCGATGGCGGCACCCTTGTCGCCGGCATCCCGCTGGCCGAGGTCGACTACGCGGTGCGGACCGCCCGCGGCGTCGTGTTCCTGGCCTGGCTCCTGGCCGTGGCCGCCACCGGGATCATCGTCTGGGTGACGGTTCGCCGGGGCCTGCGCCCCATCGACCAGATGATCGGCACGGCCGAGCGCATCGCCGAGGGTGAGCTGTCCCAGCGGGCGCCTGTTCCTGTGCCCAGGAGCGAGGTCGGCCACCTGGCCCGCGCCCTCAACGTGATGCTGGACCGCATCGAGGAGGCCCTGGCCGTCCAAGCCATGTCGGAGGCCAGGTCCCGCCGCTTCGCGGCTGACGCCTCCCACGAGCTGCGCACACCGCTGACCTCCATCCGTGGCTACGCCGAGCTGTACCGCCAGGGCGCCCGGTCGGAGGAGGAGGTGGTCCGGGCCATGGCCCGCATCGAGCAAGAGGCCCTACGGATGGGCTCCCTGGTCGAGGACCTCCTGCTCCTGGCCCGGCTCGACCAGGGCCGCCCGCTGGCCCGGGAGCCCGTCGACCTCGTCAAGGTCGCCCTCGAGGCGGTGGCCGCCGCCGGCGCCGTGGAGCCGGACCGCCCGATCCGAGTCGAGGTGGGCGGGGAGCCTGTGGAGGTCTTGGGCGACGCCCACCGCCTCCGCCAGGTGTTCGACAACCTCCTGGCCAACGTACGCGAGCACACGCTTGCGGGGACACCGGCGTCGGTCCACGTGGGCGCCACCGGGGGCAGGGCGACGATCGTCGTCGCCGACGAGGGGCCGGGCATGACCAGCGAGGAGGCGGCTCGCGCCTTCGACCGGTTCTGGCAGGCCGGCGGCGACACGTCGCCGACGGGGCGGGGCGCCGGCCTCGGCCTGTCGATCGTGGCTGACATCGTGGCCGCCCACGGGGGCGAGATCCGCCTCCACACCGTTGCCGGCCAGGGGGCGACGTTCACCGTGTCCCTACCCCAGGAGCCGGCCCTCTCGTAGCCATCTCCCAGGCCCGGGTGACGTGGCTCCCAGCGGCGCTGCGGACGATGGTGACATGCTCGCCGCCCGCCGGTTGACCGTCTTCTGCTTGTCCGCACCACTCCCGAGGACGGGCCCCTGTGCCCGACCCTGGTGAAGGTGGCCGCGGCCACGCTGAAGTTCCTGCAGGAGTCCGCGGGCGAGGCCTGATCGCGGCGGTGACCAGCGTTCCCCGCGCCGCGCTCAGGGCCCTCGCCGCTTCGGGTGGCCCCGGTGTGGTTCCGGCATCGGCCACTTGTCCCAGGCCTAGGGGACGGGCAGCACAGCCCGGCGCACGGCTCGGACCAGGGTCCGTTCCCCCTCCCGGCGCACACTCACCTCGTCGCTGAGGGCCTCGACGACATAGAGGCCCCGGCCGTTCTCCAGCTCGGTGTCGGGGGTCTCGTCGTCGTAGTAGCGCTCGCCCATCTCGAAGCCGGGGCCGTCGTCTTCCACCTCGACCACGATGGCGTCGGCCTCGGCCCAGGCCCGCAGGGCGAGGGCGGTCGGTGCCCCGCTGGCGTGGCGGACGGCGTTGGAGGCCAGCTCGGACGCCACCAGCAGTAGGTCGTCGCGCTCGGCCTCGTTGACCGAGAGCTGCTCCAGCCAGTCCGAGAAGAGGTGGCGGCCCAGTGGGATCGTGGCCGTCAGGGGGGAGAAGCGGTACTCGAACGGGGCCAGGTGGCCGGCCGCGTCGGCCGGCGGCGGGGTGCGCCGGCGCAGGACGAGGGCCAGCGAGTCATCGCGCCGCTTGGCCCCTGACAGGGAGCGCTCGACGAGCGAGCGGGCCACGTGGGCCGACGGGTAGCGGGCGATCTGGCCGGCCGCCCGGGTGAGGTTGTCCAGGCCGACCAGCACGTCCTTGGTCGACTCGATGAGCCCGTCGGTGTACAGGACGAGGGTGTCGTTGCGGCCCAGGGTCAGCTCGACCACCTCGCTGCTGCCGGCCCCCGGCCAGCCCACGGCGATCCCCGGGACCGAGACCAGGCGCACGTCGCCGTCGGACGTGACGACCAGCGGCGGCGGGTGGCCGCCCCCGGCCAGCACGACGCGCCCGTCGGCCGGGCGGTAGCGGGCCACGACGACCGTCGCCACCAGATCGGGGTTCTGGCGGGTCAGCAGGGCGTCGGCCCGGGCGATGAGGCCCTCGATCGGGTAACCGTCGAGCACGAGCAGGCGCAGGGCGTGGGTCACGGCCACCGCGTCTTTGGTGGCGGCCACACCTTTGCCCATGACGTCGACCACGGCCAGGTAGATGTCGCCGTCGGGCAGGACCAGCCAGTCGTGGAGGTCGCCCCCCGAGGGGACGCTGGGGTCGGCCGGGAGGTGGTGCACGCCGAGCTCGGCCGCGCCGTCGGCTTCGATGGCCGGCATGGGCGGGTGAACGGCCTCCTGGAGCTGGTGGACGACCTCGCGCTGCACCTCTTGGATCTCGGTGAGGACGCTAAGGCGGCGCTCGTTGTCGATGGCCACCCCCAGGTGGGCGGCCAGGACCCGGGCGTCCTCGGGGCCGTGGGGGCTCAGGTCGTCGGCGTCCGGCGCCCACCCCAACAGGACCCCTCGGGCCCCGCCGTCGGCCGACCGGACGGTGGCCGCCACCACCTCGGCCGAGGCCGGCAGGCTGGCCCTTTCCAGGAACTCCCGCCACCGCCGGTCCCGGCGCAGCTTGTCCCCCCGCAGCTCGTCGGCCCCGCCCTTGCCCATCACGAACCGGGCCACGGCCGGGCGCACCAGCTCGTCGAGCTCGAACGTGACGGCCCCGCTGCCGGGCGTCAGGGCGCTGTCGTGGCCCGTCAGGTCGAGGTAGCCGGCCAACACGGCGCCCGTGAGCGAGCGCAGGGCGTCGACCGCCCACGCCACCTTCTCGGCCAGCGGCGACGATCCGTGGAGGGCGATGGCCATCTGGGTCATCAGTTCGACCGGGGACGGCGGCGACGGGCTCTCGTAGTCCAGAGGGACCTCAAGCATCCACCCCAGAGGGTAGTTCCCAAGGCCAGGCGCCGGCGCGGTAGCCGGGGACGGGGCTGGCTCTATCCTCGACCGCCATGCGCTGGGTCGGCAGTGGTGAGAGCGGGAGCGGGGTGTCCGAGCGCCGCTTCGAGCTGACCGTGGGCGACCGGCCCGTCCCCGGGTGCCTGTGGCGCCCGGCCGACCGGCCCACGGGGCCGTCGCCTCTGGTGCTGATGGCCCACGGCGCCACCCTGCACAAGCGGGTGGACCACCTGGTGGCCCTGGCCCACCTCCTGGTACGTGACCATGGCATCTCCGCCCTGAGCCTCGACGCCCCGGGCCACGGGGACCGCCGGCCCGACCGCACGGCCGACGAGGTCGAGCTGTTCGGCAACTTCCTGGCCGAGTGGGCCCGGCCGGGCAGCACCGACGAGGTCGTCGAGGAGTGGGCCAGGGCGCTCGACACCGTCCATGGTGAGACAGGGGCGGGCGAGGGCCCGATCGGCTTCTGGGGCCTGTCGATGGGCACCATCTACGGGGTGCCGTTCGTGGCCTCCGAGCACCGGGTGCAGGCGGCCGTCTTCGGCCTCATGGGGCTGCTGGGGCCGACCCGCGACCGCCTGGAGGCCGACAGCCGGGCGCTGGCCTGCCCGGTCCTGTTCGTCCAGCAGTGGGACGACCAGCTCGTGCCTCGCGCCGACGCCCTGGCCCTGTTCGACGCCGTCGGCTCGATGGACAAGCGGCTGCACGCCCACCCCGGGCTCCACGCGGCCGTCCCCGCCGAGGAACTGGCCTTCTCCGTGGAGTTCCTCGCCCGCCACCTGGGCGAGGGCCCGGCAGAGGATCAGGGGCCGACGGCGCGGGCCAGGTAGGCGGGGTCGACCTCGGCCGCGAACCGGCCGCCGGGCACGTCGACGAACCAAACGTGCAACGCAGCCGGGGGCACGAGGGGCACCTGGCCGGCCGGGCACGTCTCGCCCGGCGAGCTCATCACCGTGGCGATCTCCCAGTTGGCGGGCGAGAAGCAGAAGTTGTCGTGGACGTGCCAGCGCGTCAGGCACCCGCCCGGCTCGGGGCCGTACTCCCCGGGGACGTTCACGAAGTACATGGCCCCCACCAGGACCGGGCCCCGAGCCGTCGGGGTGTACATCAACGACTCGGGCCGGGTCGGGTCGAGGACCCGCCCGTCGCGCGTGTAGGACGCCTTGGTGTAGTGCTCGGTGACCGTCGGGTTCGGAGGCCCCTCGTAGCCGTCGGCCAGCGCCGCGGCCAGCGATCGGTAGCGGGCCGTGCCCACCTCGGTGTCGGCCACCAGCTTGGCCGCCCCCTGGCGCTCGGCGGCTGTGGGCCGGCACTCGCCGGGGGCGTGGGAGTTGACGACCCCGATCCCGTGGACATCGGGCCCGGGATCGGGCGCCAGGGGCCCGGAGGCCAGGGGGGGCTGGGCCGTGGACGCCCATTGCACGGCCCCACCGGTGGTGGCCACGGCCATCGTCGTGGCCACCACGACGAACGCCCTGGCCGACGACGACGACAGCCGCCGCCCGGCCGACATCGACAGGGCGCGGATCGTGGCGCCCGCCAAGCCGAGCACGGCCAACGCCCCGCCGGCCACCAGCAGAGCGTGTGACCGGTTGGAGAACGAGAACAGCGTCCCCTCGGCGTGCTCGGCCCCGGGGTCGCGAGCGTGGACGACGGCGTCCCACACCAGGCCGCCGAGCATGGCCGCCACCCCCAGCAGGCCAACGGCCAGATAACGGGTGAGGGACCGCACGGGCAACGGTGACCGCGGCCGCGGGCCCCCCTTGGGCGGCGCTGGTGGTGGGTCGCCCGGGGGCTCGTCCCCGCCCCGGGCCTCCCCGGTGGACGGCACCACAGATCCCTCGGCCGCTGGTCCGTCCTCGGGTGGCGTAGGGCCTTCCGGTGGGGCGGGGGCGGCCGGCGGGGTCGGGGCCGGGGCCGCGACGGTCCCGGTCCCGGTCTCGGTCTGGGTCTGGGCCTGGGTCTGGGCCTGGGTCTCGGCCGGGCGAGGGGGGCGAGCCAAAGGAAGCCCGGTCGCCAGCAGGGCGGCTACCGCGGGGCCCCCGGGCGGGAAGGCTTCGAGGAAGAGGCCGTCTTCCCACTCGATTGGGGCGCCTGGCCCGGTCCCGTCGGGGTGCCCGTCGGGGTGCGCGCCAGGACCCGGGCCTGTACCGATCCGTTCGGCTGCTTCCTGCTCAGTGGCGCCGTGCAAGCCGCCCTCCTAGGAGGCTGGTAACCAGAACCCTACCCCGCCCACCGACCGGCCCAGCCGGCAACCCGGCGTTGTGGCCAAGGCGCCGTTATCGTGCGTTCAGCACGGCCAGCGAGAGGGGACAGGCATGGGTTTCATCCAGATCGTCGAGTTCTCCACCGACAAGCACGAAGAGGTCAAGGCCCTCCAGGCCCGGTTCCTGGAGGCGACCGAGGGCAAGCGCACCACCGCCAGGGTCACGGTCACCAGCGACCGCGACAACCCGAGCCGCTACATGGTGATCGCCGAGTTCCCCTCCTACGAGGCGGCCATGGAGAACTCCAACCTGGCCGAGACCGACGCCATGGCGTCGGAGATGGCCAACCTGGTGGACGGGCCTCCCACGTTCCACAACCTCAACGTGCTGGAGCGGATATTGGAGGGCTGAGCCAGCCCCGGCTCAAGGTGGGGGGCGGAGCTGCCGATAATCGGCCGGTGACCTCGCGTGCCCCTGCCGGACAGGGCCCGCCGGTCGCCGGGGCACCCGTGCCCCGGCCCCGGTCGCGCCGCCGACCTCTACGCAAGACGGGCGGGCCCAACCCCGCTCGCCCTACCGGCGACGGGCCCCTCCAGGTGGCCGACGGCGGCAACCTCGTCGGCCGGGACGCAGAGCTGGCCCGGCTCCTCGCCCTCTGGGCCCAGGCGTCGTCGGGTCGCGCCCGCTTGGCCCTGATCGCTGGGCGAGCGGGCACGGGCAAGACCCGCCTGGCCGCCGAGGTGGCGGCCCACGCCGAGGGATCGGGCGGTCGGGCCCTGGCCGGGAGCTGCCGGCGCGATGGTCCCCAGCCCTACGAACCGTTCGTAGAAGCCTTGGGCCCGACGCTCGCGGGCGTACCGGACGAGTGGGCCGCGGCCCACGCCGCCCGCTACGGCGACGCCCTGGCACCGCTGTTCCCGGCCCTCGGCCCCCGGGTTAGGGGCAGGCCCGCAGACCCCGTCCCGTCGCGGACCAACCTGCTCAGCGCCCTGGCCGACGCCGTCACCGGGCCCCGGCCCGAACCGGTCCTCCTGGTCATCGACGACCTCCACTGGGCCACTGAGTCCACCGTGGCCGCCGTCCTCCACCTCCTGCGCCACAAGACGGCCTCGCCCCTTCTCGTCCTATGCACCTACCGTGACACCGGGATCCTGGCCAGCCATCCCCTGGCCCAGTTGATCGACGAGCACGCCTCCCCGCCCCCGGCCCGGATCATCCTCGACGACCTCTCCCCCCACGAGATCGGGGCGCTGCTCGTCGACCGTGCGGCGGTGGCCGGTGCCACCGCTGTGAGCCTGGCCCGCCGGCTGTGGACGGCTACCGGGGGCAACCCCCTCTTGGTGACCGAGACGGTGAGGGACCTGGCGGCTGCCGGAGCGTTCGCCGGGGGCTCGGTGGACCAACGGGTCGTCGAGCGGGTGGGCGCCCCCCGAGACGTGGCCGCGCTGCTCGCCCGCCGCTTGCACGCCGTTCCACCCATCGTCCACCGGGTGCTGGAGGCGGGCGCGGCCATCGGGCCCTGCTTCGACACCGCCACCGTGGCTGACCTCTGCGAGATGCGCGAGGACGACGCGGGCGGCGCCCTCGACCGAGCGGCAGCCGCCGGGGCGCTGGTCCCGGCGGGACGCAGCGGCCGGTACCGGTTCGTCCACGACCTGGTCCGCGACGCCGTCCACAAGTCGGTGGCGCCCAACCGCCGTGTGCGCCTGCACCACGCCCTGGCCGAACGCCTGGAGGAGCAGACCGGCGGTCGTCCGGCCGGGCCCGGTGACGCGTCCCGCCTCCTCCACCACCGGGTGGAGGCCACGCCCGTGGGGCGTTCGCCCGACGCCGTCCGCCATGCCCGCCAGGCGGGCGAGGCCGCCCTCGCCGTGCAGGCCTACGAGGAGGCCGCGGGGTACTTCGGCCAGGCCCTGGCCTTCGCCGGCAACGGCGCCGCCCCGGTGCTCAAGGCTGACCTGCTCACGTTGCTGGGCTCGGCCCATGACCGCTCCGGCGAGCAGGCTCGCGCCCGCCAGTCCTACCTGCAGGCCGCGGCCTACGCCCGGACGGCGTCCGACGGCCCCCGGCTGGCGGCCGCCGCCTTGGGGCTGGGTGAGGTGGTCGACGTGTGGGGCGCCGACGGGTTGCTGATCGACCTGCTGCGCCAAGCCCTGGCCACGACCCCCGAGAGTGCCTCGCTCCGGGCCCGGCTCATAGCCCGACTGGCCCAGGCCGAGGCCGCGTCGGTCAGCCCCGACGAGCGCAAGGCCCGCAGCGACCAGGCCTGGGAACTGGCCTGGGACAGCCGAGACCCGGCGACCATGGGCGCTGTCCTGCGCTCTCGCCACCAGGCCCTGAGCGCGCCCGACGACCTCGAGGACCGTGTCGAGATCGACGGCGAGCTGTACGCCATGGCCCACCATGCCCAGGACGCCGAACTGCTCATCGAGGCCCACGGCTGGCGGCTGGTCGACCTGCTCGAACAGGGCCACGTGGCCGACGCTCAAAGGGACCGCCAGCTTCATGGCCGCCTGGCCCGGCGTTCGGGTGACCAACGCCATCGGCGGGACGCGGAGATGTGGGCGGCCACCTTCGCCACCCTCGAGGGTCACCCCGAGAGGGCCATCAAACGCATGGGCGCGGCGCTGTCGCTGGGCAACCGGGTGGGCGACGCCATGGCTCCCTCCTACTTCTGGCTCCAGCAACTGGCCGTGGCCCTCGACTGGGGGAACGAGGACGAACTGGCCGGCCTGGTCGACGTCTGGACCGACCTCGTGCGGCGCCACGACCGCGACCCTGCCTGGCGGTCGTCGCTGGCCCTGCTCCTAGCCCGCTCCGGCCGCCGGGCCGAGGCGGTCGCCGAGCTAGACGACCTGGCCGACCAGAGCTGCGCCGACATCGCTCTCGACCGCCACTGGCTGGCCACGGTGACGGCCATCACCGAGGTGGCCGCCCTGGTGGGCGACGACCGCTCCACCCCGCTGGCCCGGCTGCTGGCCCCCTACTCCCGCCGGCTGGTCGTCGTCGGGCCGGGGGTCGCCTGCCGGGGATCGGTGGCCCGGGTCATGGGCCTGGCGGCCGCCACCGCCCGAAGGTGGGGCGCCGCCGAACGGCACTTCCAGGCTGCCCTGTCGGCCCACGAACGAATCGGGTCACCGCCCCTCGTGGCCCGCACCAGGATGGAGTTCGCCCGAGCCCTGTGCTCCAAGGAGGGCGGGCCGCTGCACGTGGGCCGGGCCCAAGCCATGGCCGAGCAGTCGTTCGAGGAGGCCGGCTCGCTCGGGCTCATCAGGGTCCTGGCCGAGGCCGGGACCTGAGGGCGAGCGGCCCTTCCCCTCACCGACGGCGCCCGGCGACCGCCCGCGCCCACCACAGGAAGGCACCAGCGCCCAACACGGCCAGGCCCGCGACCACACTGGCGGCCGGGAGTGTCAAGGCCAGCAGCAGGCAACCGGCGGCACCGACCCCCGAGAGGCCGCGGGGCCAGCGGCGCAGCTCGGCGGGCAGCGTCCAAGCCGAGGCGTTGGTCACCGCGTAGTAGACGAGCACGGCGAACGAGCTGAACCCGATGGCCCCGCGCAGGTCGACCACCAGGACGAGGGCGACGATCACCGCCCCGGCCGCCAGCTCGGCCCGGTATGGGGCCCGGTGCACGGGGTGCACGGCCTCCAGGGCGCGGGGCAGGTCGCCGGCGGCCGCCATGGCGAAGGCCGTACGGCTCACCCCGGCGATCAGCGACAGCAACACGCCGAGGGAGGCCACCACCCCACCCGCCCTGACGGCCGGGCCCAACCAGGAAAGGGACCCGGCCTCGGCGGCCGTCACCAGGGGGGCGTCGGAACCAGCCAGCGCGGCCGGGCCGGCAGCCAGCAGGGCGGCCAGTGCCACGGTGGCGTACACCATCAGGGTGATGCCCAGGGCCAGCGGTATGGCCCGGGGGATCGTGCGCTCCGGGTCGACGACCTCCTCGCCCAGCGTGGCGAGGCGGGCGTAGCCGGCGAAGGCGAAGAACAGCAGGCCGGCCGACTCCAACACCCCCTTGGCACCACCACCCAGGACGGGGCCCAGGTTGGCCGTCGAGGCCGCCCCCCCGAGCAGGGTGGCGGCGACGGCCGCGGCCAGGGCGGCCAGCACGACGGCGACGATCAGGCGCGTCAACCAGGCCATCTTGGTCACCCCCCGGTAGTTGACGGCTGTCAGCGCCACCACCGCGCCGACAGCCAACGGGCGCGACCAACCAGGGGTGGCGTAGGCCCCGAAGGCGAGGGCCATGGCCGCGCAACTGGCCGTCTTGCCCACCACGAACCCCCAGCCCGCCAGGCATCCCCAGAACGGCCCGAGGCGCTCGCGGCCGTAGACGTAGGTCCCTCCTGACACCGGGTACACGGCGGCCAGGGCGGCCGACGACGTTGCGTTGCAGTAGGCGACGACGGCAGCCAGGGCCAGGCCCACCAGCAGCCCACTGCCGGCGGCCGCGGCCGCCGGCCCCACGGCCGCGAACACCCCGGCGCCGATCATCGAACCCATCCCGATGACGACGGCGTCGAAGAGCCCGAGCCGCCGGGCCAGGCGGGAGGGATAGGGGCGGTCGGCCGTCAAAGCGGCGACGGTCCCCGGGCCGGGCCGGTGGCGCGCCGGCCAGCCGTTCGGAATGTAGCTTGGCGGGGCACCAGTGAACCGCGAGACCGACCCTCCACCCAGACCGAAACCGGTCCGCCCCCCTGTCCCGCCCGCCGGTAGCGCGCCACGCGCCGCGACGGGCCGGCGCCCGTACCCGCACCCGTACCCGTGATCGAGGCGCTCGGCGTCGCCGCCGTGGTCGGCCTGATCCTGGCCAACGGCTGGTTCGTGGCCATGGAGTTCGCCTTCGTGGCCGCCCGCCGGGGCCGCCTCCAGGAGGCGGCCGCCACCGGCGACGCCAAGGCGGCCATCGCCGTGAAGGTCCATGAACGCCTGTCGTTCATGCTCTCGGGAGCCCAGCTCGGCATCACCGTCACTTCGTTGATCGTAGGTTTCATCGCCGAACCGGCTATCGGTCGGCTCCTGGAGCCGCTCGTCGGCCGGCTCGGGGTGAGCGAAGGCGCGACCACGGGGGTGGCCTTCGGCATCGCCTTCGCCCTGGCCACCTCGTCCCAGATGGTCTTCGGTGAACTGGCCCCCAAGAACCTGGCCATTGCCAAGCCCGAGCCCCTGGCCCGGGGCCTGGCCCGCGGGACCTGGCTGTTCATCCGCATCGCCGGGCCCCTGATCCGGTTCTTCGACTCCTCGGCCAACCGGCTGCTGCGAGCCCTGGGGATCGAGCCGGTCGAGGAGCTGAGGGACACGGTCGGCACCGAGGAGCTCGACCTCATCGTCGAGGAGTCCGCCCGCCGGGGCACGCTCAGCGAGGCCGAGGCCAACCGCCTGGCCCGGGCCATCGACTTCCAGAAGCTACGGGCGGCCGACGCCATGGTCCCTCGCACCCGGGTCATATCGGTGGCGGCCGACGCTTCCGGCCGGGAGCTGCGTGACCTGCTGCGCGACGGCCACAGCCGCTTCGCGGTGACGGCCCCCGGGGGCGACCTGGACGACGTGGTCGGAGTCGTCCACGCCCGCGACCTGCTGACCCTTCCCCGGGAAGCACGCGACGCCGCCCGCGTCAGCACCCTCATGCGGGAGCCGACCGTGGTGCCCGACAGCCTCGGGCTGGGCGAGGTCCTGGTCGCCCTCCGGCGGGCGCGCACCGAGCTGGCCGTGGTCGTCGACGAGTACGGCGGGACGGCGGGCATCGTCACCCTCGAGGACGTCGTCGAGGAACTGGTCGGCGACATCAGCGACGAGTCCGACCCGGCCGTGGACGAGCACGTCGAAGCCCGGGGCGAGGGCCGGTGGGCGGTCCCCGGGTGGTGGCGCATCGACGAGGTCGAGCGTGACACGGGGATCGGGCTTCCCGAGGGCGACTACGAGACGATCGGCGGCCTCATCATGGCCCAGTTGGGCCGTATCCCCGACGCCGGCGACCGCGTCGACCTGGAGAACGCGGCCGTCATCGTCGAGGCCATGGACGGGCGCAGCGTGGCCCGGGTGGCCCTGGAGGCCACCGCCGACCAGGCCGAGGGCGACGAGGCCGGGCCGGGCGAGGCCGGTGCCGAAGGCGAAGCCGGGCCGGGCGAGGCCGGTGCCGAAGGCGAGGCCGGG